>CANDJX010000151.1 GCA_947385185.1 uncultured Clostridia bacterium | reverse complement strand
CGGCTTAGAGCCGAGAAAGACAAGGCACGCAAGGCGGGCGCGAGGGCGTGTACATCTTTCAAGTCGCAGGAACGGACAGACGCGCGTAAGACAAGGCACGCGAGGATAACCCGAGGGATTGTACTATTACGTACATGACCGAGCAAAAACGTAAGCGTGACGATGAGATGCGCAGCTTATATGCCGCGCAACAAGAGATCGGCGATGCGTAGCCCATCCGCCGACGACGACGTTATTCCGCCCGAATATCCGCTCCCTTCTCCGCAAGGATACAGCCCTTTCACCGAAACGCTCTGTCCGTCGCTCCCGCGCAAAATGCGCACGGGAGAAGAAAATCTCGTTTCCACTCCGGTCATAAGAGCGTCGCCGCTGTCGAACCCGCGCAGTCGTCTGCCCATATCCGGCACAGCCGCTTTTAACGTTTCGGTCACCGCAGACGGAAGAATATCGCCGAGCGGCGCGAATACGGTTCCGCGCGAATACGTCGATTTGACGTCGCCGAATCTATCCGAAACGCGGTCTTTCGCAAAATCGCCGAAGCGCTGTACGGGCGCTTTATACGACCCGGACATTCCGTAAGCCGCGCGTTCGAGTCTGCGCTGAAATTCCATGCCGTCGAAAAGTCTGTCGCCGTAATCGGCGAAAGAGAGCTGAACGAGCAACGCGCTGTTTGCGTTCCCGCCCGCTCTCGCATAATCGCTCATGCCGTTGGTAACCAGCCCGCCTTCCTCGCTTGCTGCGGGAATCACTGTACCGCCCGGACACATACAGAACGTGAACGCGGTGCGTTTGCCCGCGTGCGACACGAGTTTATAATCCGCAGGCGGAAGATATTTCGCAAAGTCGCCGTATTGAGCGCGGCTGATTTCGGACTGAAGGTGTTCTATTCTTACTCCGACGGCGAACTCGCGCGGTTCCATCGCCACCCCGAGTTCGGATAACCTGACGAAGGTATCGCGCGCCGAATGCCCGGGCGCAAGAATTACGGCGTCCACGGCTTCGCCGTACGCTCTGCCCGACCGATCGTCATACAACGCGATTTCGCGTATCCGCCCGTCCGTCGTCGAAAAGCCGTCGAAGCGCGTATTAAACCGGACTTCGCCGCACGAACTTATGCGCCCGATCATGCGCCCGACCACGCCTTTGAGTCTGTCGCTGCCGATATGAGGCTTATTGAGATACAATATTTCTTCGGGCGCGCCGAACTCGGCGAACAAACGTAACACGTCCGAATTATATCCCCTGTGCGTCTGAGTATTGAGCTTGCCGTCCGAGTACGTTCCCGCGCCGCCCGCGCCGAACTGCACGTTGCTTTCGGGATCGAGCTGTCCGCCGCCTTGAAACGCGCGCACCCTTTCGTCCCGTTCGGCTATATTTTCGCCGCGCTCGATGAGTATCGGCTCGAGACCGTGTTCGATCAGACGCAACGCTGCGAAAAGCCCTGCTGGTCCGCTTCCGATTACCGCAATTTTTTTCTTTTTACCCTTATATTTTTCGACTTCGGCTGTCGAAGGAAATCCGTCGTCGGAGAATTCGACCGAATAAACGTATTCGATATTGCCTTTATCGCGGGCGTCGATCGACTTCTTCAGTATACGGAAAAAACCCGGATCTTTTCCGAGTTTGTTCGCCGCAAAAGCGCGCAGGTCGATTTCTTTTGCGGTCACGGAAAATCTTATATTGTCTATTTTACAGATCATCGCAAGCTCCGTAGGATCGCTTCGCTCACTCTGTGCGCGCTCGAAAAAGCCCAATGCAGGTTGTATCCGCCGCACTCGCCGTCCACGTCGAGGATCTCGCCCGCGAAATACAGTCCGGGCGAATATTTACTTTCCAGATATTCCGTCACACCGTCCGTCGATATTCCGCCGCGCGTAACCTGCGCGTAATCGAATCCGAGCGTACCTGTAACTTTCAGTACGAAATTTTTGACGGTACGCGCTATGCCTTCGGGCGTGCGACGAGCGGAAGCGCGGACTATCGCCCGACCTATCTGATTATTGAGCGTACCGGACAGCCATTCGCTTTCTCCGTAACCGAGTTCTGCTTTTCGCCGTACGTCGCGCGCTATCGTATTTTCGTCCAGACCGGGCAAAAATTCGATAGAAATTTCCGCGTCGTTCACGTCCGTCAGGTACGGCGAAACCCGGAAAACGGCATTGCCCGTCACTCCGTACTCGGTAAAAATCACGTCGCCGCGAGCACGGCACAGCGTTTTGTTTTCATGCAGCGCATACGCGATACAGTCCGCGCGCAAGCCCTTGAGCGATCTTATTTTTTCGGTTTCGGTGCGAAGCTGAACAAGCGACGGAAATAAAGGCGTTATTTTATGACCGAAGCGAGCGGCAAGAGCATAACCGTTGCCGTCGGAGCCGAACTGTTTTTGCGACTTTCCGCCCGTGCACAATGCGACGCGGTCGGCTTCGATCACGCCCGCGTCGAGAAAAAGTTTATACCCGACGTCGATTCGGTTCACCTTAGATCGGAAGAGCGTCGTGTAGGGAAAGAGTGTGCTTGTCAGTGTA
>CANDJX010000150.1 GCA_947385185.1 uncultured Clostridia bacterium | reverse complement strand
TACGCTCGGGATGACAAGGCGGGGGTATAGATCCCTCGGCTTACGCTCGGGATGACAAGGCGGGGGTATAGATCCCTCGGCTTACGCTCGGGATGATAGGAGCGGTTGTTTTATAAAAATCGGAAAGGTTTTTCGGCTATACTAATATTCCGCTCGGAATAAATTGCGATGCCGCGGCCACGATGTGGATAACTTCTATGCCGAATAACAGGAGAAAAAAAACAAAAGTATCGTTTCCGAAAAAATCGAAAATTGCACAAAAGTATATAGATCTACTTGACGGGTGGGGGGGGGTAATATGTTATTATTTTATAGTATTATTGTATTATTTCGTCACTGATGTGCGGCGAGTACGAAAAAACAGAATTTCGGAGGTACCATTGTGAATAAGTGTCCCGGGTGCGGAACAGAATTCGAGGGCGGATATTGCCCGAATTGCGGAGCGAAATGGGAGGAAGAAAAAACCTGTCCTTCCTGCGGAGCGAAACTGAACGGCGCGTCGCGGTTTTGCAACGAATGCGGCTATTCGTTCGTTACTCAGAAAGAGGTAAAACCCGGAAGCGACGAAGCGCAGAAGAAAGTTCGGAACGGTACTGTAGAAAAAGTTTACGGATTGCTGAAATACGTTCCGGCGATATTGTCCGGACTGTTTTCCGTATTGCTGTTTGTTTTTTACGCCGCGCCCGTAGCGGTAGTTCCGTCGCAGGAATTTATGGGCGAGAGTATACCGGCGGAGAGTTACGGGAATGTTTACTCGATGTATTCGGGGATACTCGGCGCGATTCCGGAATTGCAGGGCGCGATGCTTGCGCTCATAATATTCGCGGCAATTGCGCTTGTTTATGCCGCCGTACATATTGCGGTAAATTTATTGCCTGCGACCAAAAACAAAAAGATAAAACTTTTCGGTAAATCCGCTACGGTATGCGGGCTTTTCGCGCTTTTGTCTTTTGTATTTTATCTTATATGCTTTATAACGGGTTGCGTTGTATGCGGAGTAATCGCCGCGACGGACGGCGGTATGGAAATACTTGCGCCCGGCGCGTGCCCCGTGCTCCTGATCGTATTTTCGCTCGTATTTGCTTTGCTCGGCATAGGTTCTTTGGTCGCAAGGTCGCTGCTCGTAAAGAATGATCCCGGGCTTAAGAAAGCCGAAGCGGAGAAAGAGCAGGCTCGCGAGGAAGCCGAGCGCAGGCGTAAAGAGGCGTTTTACGCCACGCACACAAAGCCCGCTCGTCCGACGGCGACTAATGACGCAAAATCAAGAAAAAGACAGGCTTGCATTTATAGGCACGAATTAAACAGATACAACAAAGCGAAAGATGGTAAGCCGTCGTTCGCCGTCATCTGGTTGGATATGCACAAAGTCGCGCTTATTATAAGCGTTGTCGTTCTGGTCGTTGCCATAATTTTCACTTGCGTGCTTGTAAGCATACTTTCCGATAAATTCAGAACGGGCTCGGTCGAGCGGATAAAAATCGGTTTCACGCAAGAGCAGGTGCGCGAGATTCTCGGCGATCCTTATGAAGGAAGCATGACGGACAGCCGTTGGCAGTATTACGACGACGATTATATGAGAACGCTTGACGAACTGACTTCGAATTCACAGGCGCAGAATCAGGCGTTGAAAGACGGTGACGATAATATACTTGCAAATCTTATAGAGCAGGAGACCGCAATAAAAGATAAGCTCGAGAGCATGACTTATAAATACATTGAAATAGGCTTCTCAGAAAAAGCCGGCGAAAACGCATACGTCGTATCAAGCGTATATTTCGAAGCGGAAAGAAAAAACGATGCAACGACGATTGAAAAGAAAGAAGTCGATCACACCGAAATCTCCGCCATGTTCGGATATTATACAATGGCATACGATACTTCGAAAAAAGTATTTTTCGATTATAATGCCGATGCGGAGTCATATTACAGCGCTTATTATAAGGACGGTTCGTTCTACAGAGCTCCGCTGAATGATATTACGGTAAAGAGCGAGGACAATAATTTCACGGTCAAATGGTCGGATAAATTTGCGTCCTATGAGAAAACCGAATCCGCCGAGAAGTATATCAGGATAGGCAACATTGATGCCGACGGAGTGTGGACGAATACATATTTTAACGATAAAATTACGTCTATGAAACTTCCCGACGGTATAACAGGCATAGAGGAAGACGCCTTCCATGGTTGCAGTAATATTATAAGTATAACAATACCTGAAAGCGTGACGGTCATAGAAGATTCTGCGTTCCGTGGTTGTAGCGGTCTGACTACGGTAAACTGGAATGCTACGGATTGCAAAACGGGATATAGAATATTTAATGATTGCACAAACCTCACGACGGTAAACATCGGCGATAACGTAACCTCTATTCATTCGAATATGTTCAGAGATTGCAGTCATATTACAAGTATAACTATACCTGAAAGCGTGACGAGCATAGGAAGTTCTGCATTTATAAATTGCAGTGGACTGACTACGGTAAACTGGAATGCAACGGATTGCGAATCGGGATATAACTTATTCAATGGTTGCACAAGCCTTACGACGGTAAACATCG
>CANDJX010000149.1 GCA_947385185.1 uncultured Clostridia bacterium | reverse complement strand
ACTGACAAGCACACTCTTTCCCTACACGACGCTCTTCCGATCTGACCGGAATGGTTCTTCCCGACGGTGTGGATCCCGAAAATCTTCCCGACGCAAAGACCTTGAAAAGAATGATGAAAGAACAGAAAAAGAACGCCCCCAAGGATAAGTCGCTCGGAAAAGTGCTCGGATACGTGTGGAGCGGTTATAAGGTGCGCTTTATAATAGTAGTCGTATGCATTATTGCCACCGCCGTGATAAGCGCGATGTCGTCGGTCGTACTCCAGAATCTCATAAGCCTGTTTATCGAGCCCGCGCTTGCGGGAACGGGCGATCTGTCCGGACTGCCGTCATATATAGTATTCTGCGCGGCATTGTTCATGTGCGCCGTAATAACTTCGGCGGTATACAACGTACTTATGGCGCAGATAGGACAGGGCACTCTGAACAGAATCAGATGCGATATGTTCCGAAAAATGCAGACGCTTCCCATCTCGTATTTCGATACTCATCAGCACGGCGACATAATGAGTATGTATACCAACGACGTAGACGCGCTTCGGCAGTTCATCTGCCAGACCGTGCCTCAGCTCATCAATTCGTCCGTCATGATAATCGCATCGATCGGTATAATGATATACTACAGCTTGTGGTTGTTCCTCGTCGTAGTCGCGGGACTTATCGCAATGTTCTTCGTAGTGACGCGGATAGGCGGCGCAAGTTCGAGATACTTCACCGTTCAGCAGAGCACGCTCGGCAAGGTGAACGGATATATCGAAGAATCGATGCACGGTCAGAAAGTAATCAAAGTGTTCTGTCACGAACGGGAAGCCGAAAAAGAATTCGACGAACGCAACGAAGCGTTGTGCGCATCGGCGACCGCGGCGAGCAGTTACGCAAATATGCTCATGCCTATCATGGGCAACATCGGCAATATACTTTACGTGCTTCTCGCCGTCGTCGGCTCGCTCATTATCGTGTTCGGCGGGAATAATATCGGTCTTATCTCGGTCATCAATCCCGAAGCCGGCATGATCGGAGTGCTTATAGGCTTTCTGACTATCGTAAAGAGCTTCACGCAGTCCATATCCACGGTGTCGCAGCAGATCAACTTCGTCGCGCTTGCGGGCGCGGGCGCAAAGCGTATATTTGCCATGACCGAAACGCCGGGCGAGGAGGACGACGGTTACGTCGAGCTTGTTTACGCGAATAAGGCGGAGGACGGCACGATCACCGAAAGCGACGTTTACACGGGTGTCTGGGCATGGAAACACCCGCATAAAGCGGAAGGCACCGTGACGTACAAAGAGCTTGTCGGCGACATAGAAATGCACGACGTCGATTTCGCTTACGTTCCGGGTAAAACCGTGCTCCACGACGTCACGCTGTACGCAAAACCGGGACAGAAAGTCGCGTTCGTCGGCTCGACGGGCGCGGGAAAGACCACGATCACAAATCTTATAAACCGTTTCTACGACATCGAGGACGGCAAGATCCGCTATGACGGCATAAATATCAATAAGATCAAAAAAGCCGATCTTCGCCGTTCGCTCGGCATGGTATTGCAGGAAACAAACCTTTTCACGGGTACGATAAAAGAAAATATCCGTTACGGAAATCTGTACGCTACGGACGAGGAAGTTATCGCGGCGGCGAAACTCGCCAACGCGCACGATTTCATTATGCGTCTGCCCGACGGTTACGACACGCTCCTCGAGAGCGACGGCGCGAATCTCTCGCAGGGACAGCGTCAGCTCCTTTCGATTGCCCGTACCGCTTGCGAAAACGCGCCCGTACTCATTCTCGACGAGGCTACGAGCTCGATCGATACGCGCACCGAAGCGCTCGTACAACGCGGTATGGATAGGCTTATGGCAGGGCGTACCGTATTCGTCATCGCGCACAGACTGTCCACCGTCCGCAACTCCGACGTTATCATGGTTCTCGATCACGGACGCATTATCGAACGCGGCACGCATGAACAGCTTATCGAGAAACAGGGCACGTATTATAAACTTTACACCGGCGCATTCGAACTCGAATAAAAAGATTGCTTGAGTAAGCAATTATATCATTTCGCCTGAGCTTTGTCATTTCGACGAGCCCCACCTCTGTCATTTCGACCGAAGCGGAGAAATCCAATAGATTTTTCGACTGCTCGCCCGAATTTTGTCATTTCGCCCGAGCTTTGTCATTTCGACGAGCCCCACCTCTGTCATTTCGACCGAAGCGGAGAAATCCGATAGATCTTTCGATTGCGTTCGGAATGACGGGTAGTTTTCACCGACTGTAATCCTCTAAATATAACGAGGTCATCGCTTGTTGCGATGACCTCGTTTTTGTTGATTTTATGTTAAAATTTTTATTGTTTGAAAATCGTTTTTGATACGTCTATGTATAGATAGATGTACCATTACATTATATATTTTAATAAACTTTTATTTACAAGTCAACTGTTTTTACAATTATTATGCTCTAAAACGGGTTTTTACATACTATTTTGTCGAATATACAGTCAAAACGGTACATCTATCTATACATCTATGTACCGAAACGGCAGAACAAAATAACAAAAATTATGCAGA
>CANDJX010000148.1 GCA_947385185.1 uncultured Clostridia bacterium | reverse complement strand
CTTCGGATATGCCGGTCGCGGCGCGCGAAGCGAGTATTTATACGGGAATAACGATCGCCGAGTTTTTCCGCGATATGGGATATTCGGTGGCGATAATGGCGGACTCCACGTCGCGTTGGGCGGAAGCTCTCCGCGAAATGAGCGGCAGACTCGAAGAAATGCCGGGCGAGGAGGGCTATCCCGCGTATCTTTCCGCCCGTCTTGCCGAATTCTACGAGCGCGCGGGCGTGGTAAAATTGCTCGGTTCGGAAGAAAGAGTCGGGTCGATCACGGCTATCGGGGCGGTTTCCCCGCCCGGCGGCGATATGTCCGAGCCCGTTTCTCAGGCAACGCTCCGCATTGTCAAAGTGTTCTGGGGACTGTCGAGCTCGCTCGCTTACCGCCGTCATTTCCCTGCGATCGACTGGCTTGTGTCGTACTCGCTGTACAGCGACAGACTGCAGGAATGGTACGACGATAAGGTCGATCCCGCGTGGACGGATTATCGCCGCGCCGCAATGAAGATATTGCAGGAGGAAGCGCGACTGGACGAAATAGTAAGACTGGTCGGAATGGACGCGCTGTCGCCGCACGACCGCATGACGATGGAATGCGCCAAGAGCATTCGCGAGGACTATCTGCACCAGAACGCGTTCCACGAAGTCGATACTTACGCGTCGCTCGGCAAGCAGTTCAGAATGCTCAGACTCATCATCGATTGGTACGAAGCGAGCCGCAAAGCGCTCGACGCAGGGGTATCGATAAACGCCGTGCTCGGTATTGCCGAACGCGACGGCATAGGTCGTGCGAAGTACGTTCCCGAATCCGAACTTGCCAAGATAGACGAGCTCGGAAAATCGGTCGGAAAGAGTATAGGATCACTGATCGAAACGGAGGTATAAATGAAAAAAGAATACCGCACTATCCGTGAAGTAGTAGGACCTCTGATGCTCGTCGAGGGCGTCGAGGGCGTAAAATACAACGAGCTTGTCGAGATCAGGCAAGCGGACGGCGAAGTCAGACAGGGTAAGGTTCTCGAAATCAATCGCGACAAAGCGCTCGTTCAGCTGTTCGAAGCGAGTCGCGGGCTTAAAATCTCGACGGCAAAAGCCGCTTTCGTCGGTCACGGCATAGAGCTCGGCGTATCTATGGATATGCTCGGCAGAATTTTCGACGGCATGGGCAAGCCGAAAGACGGCGGCGCGGAAATAATCGCCGACAAACGCATAGACATCAACGGTCAGCCCATCAATCCCGCCGCGCGCGATTATCCGGATGAGTTCATACAGACGGGTATTTCGGCTATAGACGGACTGAACACGCTCGTCCGCGGACAGAAACTGCCCGTGTTTTCGGCTTCGGGTCTGCCGCACGCCGATCTTGCCGCGCAGATAGCGCGACAGGCGAAAGTGCTCGGCGACGAATCGAATTTCGCCGTCGTGTTCGCCGCTATGGGCATAACTTACGAGGAAGCGGATTTCTTTATTTCCGACTTCCGCAAAACGGGCGCGATAGATCGCGCGGTGCTGTTCATGAACCTTGCGTCCGACCCGGCGGTCGAGCGTATTTCCACCCCTCGTATGGCGCTTACCGCGGCGGAGTTTCTGGCGTTCGAAAAGGGAATGCACGTCCTCGTCATAATGACGGATATTACGAACTATGCCGAAGCGCTCCGCGAAGTTTCCGCCGCGAGAAAGGAAGTCCCCGGACGCCGCGGTTATCCCGGATATATGTATACCGACCTTGCGGGGCTTTACGAGCGCGCGGGCAGGATCCGCGGCAAGAAAGGGTCGATCACGCAGATCCCCATTCTGACTATGCCGGAGGACGACAAAACGCACCCCATACCAGACCTTACGGGCTATATAACCGAAGGACAGATCATTCTGTCGCGCGACCTCTACAAGCGCGGCTACAATCCTCCCATCGACGTGCTTCCCAGCCTGTCCCGTCTTAAAGACAAGGGTATAGGCGACGGTAAAACGCGCGAGGATCATGCCGACACGATGAACCAGCTTTTCGCGGCGTACGCTTCGGGCAAACAGGCGAAAGAGCTGTCCGCCATTCTCGGCGACGCGGCGTTGTCCGAAACGGACAGAAAGTACGCGCTGTTCGCCGAAGAATTCGAAAAGCGCTATATAAATCAGTCGTTTACGGTGAACAGGAGCATAGAAGAAACGCTCGATCTCGGTTGGGAACTGCTTGCGCTTCTGCCGCGCGGCGAACTGAAACGTATCAAAGAAAAGTTTATTGACAAATATCTCGGTAAAGAACAGTAATGGCAAGACTCAACGTAAATCCCACGCGTATGGAGCTCCGCCGCATCAAGGACAGATTGCAGACGGCTGTCAAAGGGCATAAACTGCTCAAAGACAAGTCGGACGAAATGGTGCGCCGTTTTATGGAACTTATACGCGAAAACAAACGCCTGCGCCGCGAGCTCGAAAACGAGCTTGCCGACGCTTTGCGCGCGTTTATGCTCGCCCGCGCTTCGTCGGACGAAGCGTCCGTAGTGCAGGCTATCGCCGTGCCGTCGAAGCGTGTCGACGTCATTTGCGAAACGCGCAGCATAATGGGAGTCGACGTTC
>CANDJX010000147.1 GCA_947385185.1 uncultured Clostridia bacterium | reverse complement strand
GCTTTGCGGGTGCGGCGAAATGGTAAAGCACGCGCTTCTCGACGACGCGATCTTCCGCGCGACGCTGCCCGAAATAAACAAGCTCGTCGCTCGTGACGAAAAAACGGCGGATAAGCTCATCGTCATGTCGGCAAGATATAAGGAATCGGTCGTTCGCGCCGACTTTAAGGAAAGCGGACTTCGCAAACGGCTGAACGTCGGGCATACCGTAGGTCACGCCGTGGAAAAACTCGACGACTTCCGCCTTTCGCACGGCGAATACGTTGCGCTCGGGATCATTGCCGAAATGTCCATGTTCAGAGAACGCGTGCCCGCGGAGTTTTTCGATAAAGCAATCGGCATGGCGCGCGCCGTCTGTCGCAATAAGTTCCCGAAATTCGGTGCGGAGGCGGTGACCGAAGCGGCGAAAGGGGACAAAAAAAATTCGGGCGGTAAAATAGTGATAATGCTTCCGACGGGCGGCGGCAACGTCGACGAGATCGCGCTTGAGCCCGAAGAATTCAAGGAGAGATTTTCTTTGTGTTTATCCGACCTCTGAAAAATTTCGACCGCGTGCTCGTCGCCGCGGCGGATAAAAGCATAACGCATCGCGCCGTTATGTTCAACGCGTTTGCGCGCGGGGAAGCGGTCGTGGAAAACGCGCTGCTCGGCGGAGATTGCAGGTCGACCATCGCGTGTATGCGCGCGCTCGGCGCAACCATAGACGTAGACGGCAGTACCGTACGGATAAAAGGCGCGCCCGGGTTTTGCGACGCAGTACTCGACGCAGGCAATTCCGGGACGACTACGCGTCTGCTTACGGGACTTCTCGCGGGCATGAACGTGACGGCTTCGATAGACGGCGACGAATCCCTTCGCACCCGACCGATGAAGCGCGTGACCGACCCTCTTTCGCTCATGGGCGCGGACGTAACGACGACGGGCGGCAAAGTCCCGATCCTTATCCGCCCCGCTTCGCTGAAAGGAATAGATTACGTACTTCCCGTCGCAAGCGCGCAAGTAAAGAGCGCGCTCATTCTCGCCGGACTGCACGCAGACGGCGTTACGCGCGTGACCGAACCGATAAAATCGCGCGATCATACCGAGCTCATGCTCAGAGCCATGGGCGCGCGTATCGAAACGGACGGTCTGACCGTGAGCGTAAAGCGGAGCGAGCTTAAAAGCGCGGACGTGCGCGTTCCCGGCGACGTATCGAGCGCGGCGTTCCTTCTCGGCGCAGCGGCGGTAGTAAAAGGCGGCAGGGTCACGGTAAAACGCGTCGGACTCAACGGCACGCGCACGGGAATATTGACCGTGCTCCGCGAAATGGGCGCGAAAATCGAAATAGATAATTTCGGGGACGAGATCGAGCCTTACGGCGACGTCACTCTCTCGCATACGGACTTAAAACCGTTCACGATCGAAAAGGAGATCGTACCGTCGCTCATCGACGAACTGCCGCTTCTTGCGGCGTTGGCGTGCTATGCGGACGGCGTAAGCGTAATAAAAGGCGCGGAAGAACTCCGCGTCAAAGAATCGGACAGAATAACGACTACGGTCGAAGCGCTTAAAAACCTCGGCGGCGACGTCGAGCCCACGCCCGACGGCATGATAATTCGCGGCAAAGGCGGGCTCGAAGGCGGCGGAACAGTGCGCGCATACGGCGATCACCGTATAGCCATGACCGCGGCGATCGCGGCGCTCGGCAGCGAAAAAGGATGCGAAATCGAAGGAGCGGAAACAGCGGCGATAAGCTACCCCGGATTCTGGGAGATCATATGTTGAAATTTTGCGTACTCGGAAGCGGGATAAGCTATACGTTATCTCCGCTCATTCATAAGACGGTTTTCCGCAACCTCGGAGTAAAGGCGACTTACGACGTCATGGACGTGCCGGGCGGTATGCTCCGCGGATATATGCCGATACTTAAAGGGGATTACGACGGATTTAACGTTACCAAACCTTTCAAGAAAGATATAATGCTCTATCTCGACGCGCTTGATACGAAAATGGACGCCGTCAACGTCGTAAAAAAAGCAGACGGCAGGCACGTAGGCGACAATACCGACGCGTTCGGTTTCTCGAAGTCGATGGAAAAGCTCGCGGGAGACGTTCGCGGCAAATCCGCACTCATTCTCGGCGCGGGCGGCGCGTGCGAAGCCGCGGCGTTCTCGCTCTCCGCGTCGGGCGCGGACGTGACGGTGCTCAACCGTACTTACGAGCACGCGGAGTTTATTGCCAAGGCATACGGCGTAAAAGCCGCGCGCAGTGCGGAAGGTATGAAACCCGAACTTCTCATAAACTGTACGAGCGTGGGTACGGACGGCGTAACGAGCCCGATCCCGCGCGGTCTGGACTTGTCTGCGCTTAAGTACGGTTACGATCTCGTTTATTCGCCGGCGCATACCGCGTTCATGAAAGAATGCGAAAGCGCGGGCGCAAAGACGTCGAACGGACTCGATATGCTCGTTTATCAGGCGATAAAAGCGGACGAAATTTTCCTCGGGTGTCGGCTCGACGTCGAAGAATTATATAAAGTCGCAATCAAAGCGGTGGAGAAAAAACTCAAATGAAAATCCTTAAGATCGGAAGAGCACACGTCTGAACTCCAGTCACTTACAGGAATC
>CANDJX010000146.1 GCA_947385185.1 uncultured Clostridia bacterium | reverse complement strand
TTTCTTCGCTATAGTTTTTTCGTTCATAATCATGAAAGAAAAACCGAGCCTTGTCGAATGGCTTGCGGTTATCGTGGCTTTCGGCGGCGCGATGTTCGTTGTCCGTCCGAGCTTCGACGGAGAGGTCGTTCCCGCGCTTTGCGGCTTCGGCGGCGGGCTTGCCGCGGGGCTTGCGTATGCTTTCGTGCGTCGCGCATCGGCGAACGGCGCGGCGCGCAACCTGATAATTTTCGTCTTTTCGGCGTTTTCGTCGGTCGTGCTTCTGCCTTTTATGATTGTACAGTTCAAGCCTATGGAGTGGGATCAATTGCTTTATCTCTTTCTCGCGGGTACAAGCGCGGCGGGCGGTCAGATATTTATCACGATGGCTTATTCCAGAGCGCCGGCGAAAGAAATATCCGTATTCGACTATTCGATTGTCATATTTGCGGCGATTCTCGGCTTTATAGTGCTCGGTCAGATCCCCGATCCGTTGAGTTATATAGGTTACGCCATAATTATCGGCGCGGCTGTCGCCGTATGGCTGTATCACATTGCGCGGGATAAGAGGGTATCCGCTCTCGAGGGAGTAAACGATAAGTCTGCTCCCGATGTTGCACCGACTCCGGATGGGGAAGTATCCGCTTCCGACGATATAAACAGCACCGCCGACCCGCCCGGTGAAAATGAACCTCGGGAAAACATCGACCCGCCCTCGGACGAATCGAACAAAATGTAAAAGCTTAAAAACTATCGGAGCGTATAAAAGCGATATGGATAAATTCGAAGTAATTTCGCCGTATAAGCCGACGGGCGATCAGCCGCAGGCGATAGAAAGCATCGCCGAAGGGATAGAAAACGGTCTTAGGCATCAGGTGCTTCTCGGCGTGACGGGAAGCGGCAAAACGTATACTATGGCAAAAATAATAGAGCGTATCAACCGACCCGCTCTCGTTCTGGCGCACAATAAAACGCTTGTAGGACAGCTTTGCAATGAGTTTCGCGAACTGTTTCCGAACAATCGCGTCGAATATTTCGTGTCGTACTACGACTATTTTCAACCCGAAGCATACATCGTGCCGACGGACACTTATATCGAAAAAGATCTTGCGATCAATGACGAACTGGACAAGCTCAGGCATTCCGCGACGTGCAGTCTTGCCGAGCGTCGGGATACTATAGTGGTCGCGAGCGTGTCGTGCATATACGGACTCGGCGCGCCCATGGAATATTATCGTATGTCCGTTTCTCTCCGACCGGGGCAGGAAATCGCCCGCGACGCGCTCATACGCAGACTGATAGGTATAAACTATACCCGCTCTGACACCGATTTCGAACGTACCAATTTCAGAGTAAAAGGCGATATTGTGGATATATTTCCGGCGTCGAGCTCGGAGCGCGCGGTGCGCGTCGAATTTTTCGGCGACGAGATAGAACAGCTTTCCGAAATCGAAGCGATTACGGGCAGGGTCACGGCGCGGTTAAAACACGCCGCGATTTTTCCCGCGACGCACTACGCGGTCGAACAGGCTACGATGAAAAGCGCGCTTGCGAATATCTCCGCAGATCTCGACGAACGCGTAAAGTTTTTCGAGTCGCAGGGGAAAATGATAGAAGCGTACAGAATAAAACAGCGCACCAATTACGATATGGAAATGATGCGCGAAATAGGTTACTGTTCGGGTATAGAAAATTATTCCCGCTATTTCGACGGACGCGCGCCCGGAGTGCCGCCGTACACGCTTCTCGACTATTTTCCCAAAGATTTCATCATGTTTATAGACGAAAGTCATATGAGCTTGCCGCAGCTCCGCGCGATGTATAACGGCGACAGAGCGCGGAAAACCAATCTCGTAAACTACGGCTTCCGTTTGCCCGCGGCGTTCGATAACCGTCCGCTGAATTTCGACGAGTTCAACGAACGTATGCCGCAGGTCGTGTACGTTTCCGCCACGCCCGGACCTTACGAGCTTAAAATGGCGGATAATATCGCGGAACAGGTCATTCGTCCGACCGGTCTTGTGGATCCTCCCATAGAGGTAAGACCGGTCACGGGGCAGATAGACGACCTTCTCGGCGAAATAAAACGCGTGGTGAGCGAGGACGGACGCATACTCGTTACAACGCTTACGAAAAAAATGAGCGAGAGCCTGACCGATTTCCTTGCCGAACACGGCACGAGGGTCAGATACCTTCATTCCGACATCGACACTATGGAGCGTATGGAACTCATAATGGGTTTGCGCCGCGGAGATTTCGACGTACTGGTCGGAATAAATCTCTTGCGCGAGGGGCTGGATATGCCCGAAGTAAAACTCGTAGCCATACTCGACGCGGACAAAGAAGGATTCTTAAGAAGCGAATCGTCGCTTATACAGACGATCGGGCGTGCGGCGCGAAATTCGGAAAGTAAGGTCGTTATGTATGCGGATACGATTACCGGATCGATGCGCCGCGCCATCGACGAAACCAACCGTCGTCGGGAAAAGCAGATTGAGTACAATAGGATTCATAACGTCACGCCGAAAACGATCGTAAAAAAAATAGCGAACTCGCTTGAAATCACAACCAAGGCTACGACCGAAGTCGGCGACGACCCGGGCAAGCAGATAGAGTCTTTGACGTCGCTCATGAAAGCCGCCTCCGCCGCGCTCGATTTCGAAACGGCGATAAAACTCCGCGACCGTATAGCGGAACTCAGACGGCTGGAGAGGGAAGTGAGTAAGACCAAAAACCGATAATTGCGCTTGTTGCGCGGCTTATAAGCTGCGCATTACGGCGTTACTCGGCGGACGCGCGCTTCGGTTATGTACGTTTTGTACACGCCCTCGCGCGCGCCGCCGAGTGCCTTGTACTGCTTGCTTCTAAGCCGCGCAAATCACTCATCATAGCTTAAGACATATGTAGAAAACAAAGAT
>CANDJX010000145.1 GCA_947385185.1 uncultured Clostridia bacterium | reverse complement strand
CTACACTGACAAGCACACTCTTTCCCTACACGACGCTCTTCCGATCTCGGCTTGACGCCGCTCTTGATAAACAATACGCCTATGCCTTTCGGTCCGTATATCTTATGACCCGAAAACGACATCAGATCGACGTCGGTGTCGCGCACGTCGATTTTCATGCTGCTCATCGCCTGCACCGCGTCGGTATGAAACAGTGCGCCTGCGGCGTGCGCGATTTCCGCAAGTTCTTTTATGCGCTGGATAGTGCCGATCTCGTTGTTCGCCGTCATTACGCTGACAAGCACGGTCTTATCCGTAATCGCGTTTTTCAACGTTTCGGATTCGACTTCGCCGTCGACGTTCACGGGAAGAAAGGTAACGTCAAACCCGTGCTTTCCCATATATTTTACCGATTCGATAAGCGAGGGGTGTTCTATAGCCGTCGTAACGATATGATTACGCCCCGTTTCTTCGCGGTATCTGATCGCGGCGCCCTTGATCGCCCAGTTGTTCGCTTCCGTGCCGCCCGACGTAAAATACACTTCGGTGCGCTTCGCGTTTATGCATTCCGCGATAGTCCGCCGCGCCGTGTCCACCGCGTCCGCCGCTTCCCTTCCGTACGAATGAACGGAATTGGCGTTTCCGTAAACTTCGGTCAGATACGGCGTCATTGCTTCGAGCACACGCTTGTCTATAGGCGTCGTCGCCGCATAGTCGAGATAAACTCTTCTCATATATCCTCCCGCCCGTGAGTCACGCTCGCGAGCGAACTTATTCTGAATATTTCGTTTATTTGTTTCTCTATATTTTCGAACGTAGACTTATCGCGGCAATACTTACCGCATTTTTTACCGCAGCCCGCTTCGAGCGAACTTCCGCAACCGATCTCGAACGCGTCGTCAACCGCGACGAGAATATCGTAAAGCGAAATGTCCTCGGCGGACCCGGCAAGCGAATAACCGCCGCTCGCGCCGCGCGTGCTGACGAGCACTCCGCCCTTGACCAGACTGCTCAATATCTGCTCGAGATATTTTTCGCTGAGCTCGGCTTTTTCCGAAAGCGTCGGTAAACTAACGGGAGTTTTTTCTTCCGCAGCTATGAGCGCGCACGCCCTTATTCCGTATACGGCTCTCGACGACAGTTTCATAATGCCTACCTTTTTACTATGGTATTTTATCACGCCGTTATGCATATGTCAAGAAAAAAGCATAGTAATTCGATAGGAATTTATATAAAAGCCGCGGATCGCGCGATCCGCGGCTTTTAACAAGCAACGTACTTATATCTTAAATCAACCGAGCTCGGGATAAAGCGGGAAAGCTGCGCAAAGTTTTGCGACTTCCGCCGAAACCTCGGCAAGCGCGGCTTCCTTTTCTTTTATGACGCGGCTGATAAGGCGGGCTATGACGCGCATTTCGTTTTCTTTCATTCCGCGCGAAGTTACAGCCGGAACGCCCACTCTTATGCCGCTCGTAACGAACGGCTTTTCGGGGTCGTTCGGTATCGCGTTTTTATTCACCGTAATATGACAATCGTCAAGCAAATGCTCGAGTTCTTTGCCGGTAACTTTGTTCTTTACGAGTTTGATAAGCATGAGATGATTGTCGGTGCCGCCCGAAACCATGTCTATGTCCTGTTTTGCGAACTCGTCCGACATAGCCGCGGCGTTTAGAATTATCTGATGCTGATAAGCCCCGAACTCGGGAGAAAGCGCTTCCTTGAAAGCTACGGCTTTGCCTGCGATCACGTGCATGAGCGGTCCGCCCTGCGTGCCCGGGAATATCGATTTGTTTATCTTCTTCGCGATCTCTTCGTCGTTGGAGAGTATCATGCCTCCGCGCGGACCTCTGAGCGTCTTATGCGTAGTCGTAGTCACGACGTCGGCATACGGGAACGGCGACGGATGTTCGCCGGCGACGACAAGTCCCGCGATATGCGCTATGTCCACCATAAAATATGCGCCGACTTTATCGCATATCTCGCGGAAGCGCTTGAAATCGATAACGCGCGGATATGCGCTTGCGCCCGCAAGGATAAGTTTGGGCTTGCACTCGAGAGCAAGACGTTCGACCTCGTCGTAGTCTATCGTTTCGGTTTCCGCGTTCAGTCCGTAAGGGACGACGTTATACTGCTTGCCGCTGTAATTCACCGGACTGCCGTGCGTGAGATGCCCGCCGCAGGCAAGACTCATTCCCATATAAGTATCGCCTGTTTCGAGTAAAGCGAAAAATGCCGCGTGATTGGCGTTCGCTCCGCTATGCGGCTGAACGTTGGCGTAATTGCAACCGAAAAGTTTTTTCGCGCGCTCGATCGCGAGCGTTTCCACCTCGTCCACGAACTGACAACCGCCGTAATAACGCTTCGCCGGATAACCTTCGGCATACTTGTTCGTAAGATGAGATCCGACTGCGTTCATAACCGCTTCGGAAACAAAGTTCTCGCTTGCGATAAGCTCGATATTCCCCTGCTGACGCTTAAGTTCGCGTTTCATGGACTCGGCGACTTCTTTATCCGTTTTTTCTATGATTTCGAAATTCATTGTTTTTCTCCTTATGCTTTGGGCGCTTCGATTTTAAGCGCAAGTTCTCTGAGCTGTTTATCTTCGACGGGCGAAGGCGATTCGCTCATAAGGTCGGATGCGTTCTGTACTTTCGGGAACGCGATAACGTCCTTTATGTCCTCGGTGCCGGCAAGAAGCATTACAAGGCGGTCAAGACCGAACGCAAGCCCTCCGTGCGGCGGCGTGCCGTATTTGAGCGCGGCAACGAAAAATCCGAACTTTTCTTTGATCTGCTCATCGCTGAACCCGAGCAGACCGAAAATCTTGTTCTGTATCTCCTGCGAGTGTATTCTGACCGATCCGCCGCCCGCTTCGTAACCGTTGATAACGAAGTCGTATGCCTGCGAACGAACCTTCGCCGG
>CANDJX010000144.1 GCA_947385185.1 uncultured Clostridia bacterium | reverse complement strand
CGTCGGTATCCGTACCGTAATCGTAAGGTTTGATCGCGGGATATTGCAATTCATATCCGGATGATGAAATTACGTTGTCTTCGATGTGCGTGTCGTAAAGTTTTTCTCCGCCGACGAACAATACTTTGGCGTGATCGGAAACGGCGTCGTTGAACGTAACGTCTACGGCGTACCACATACCTTCGAGCTCGACGTAGTTCCACATATGAGGTTCGAGATTTCCGTTACGTCTGGAATAGCCCTGAACGCATACGCAGGGAATGTCGAGCCTGTCCATTATGGCTTTGAAGCCTTTCGCATATCCGCCGCAAATGGCTTCGCCGTTTACGATCGAACCGTAAGCCGTATTTATGTACGCCGCCGCGGGCGTGTCTACGTTCCTGCCGTCCTTTACTTCGGTGCCGAAGCCGTAAGTCGTATACTCGCACAAATAACCGTTGACGAATTCGATCTGTTGTTTGACGTTTCCCGCCGCTTTCGCCGCCGCAACTATTTCGCCGAGCTTGGCTTCGTATTCGGCTACGGCTTCGTCGACTGCCGATTCCGTATTTATTCCTCCGGCATAAAGCGTGAGCGATCTGCTCGAGTCGAGATACGCGGCGTAGCCGCCGCCCATGGCTCCGGCGCTGAGAGAGACGCCGAATAAGTCTACGTAGAACAGATCCGGGTGATCCATGATGAATGCGTCGCGTCCCGCGCCGAACGCTTTGATGATTTTATTATCCGTTCCGTCAACGTATTTCGATACGTCCGCAACGTCGGTGAACCCGCCCGATAATACATCGTATTCGAGTTTGCCTTTTTTCAATTCGCCGCTTTCTGCAATGGCTTTGAATGCGGAATAGAATTTTTCCGCCCGAGCATCGTACGAAAGCCGGCTATGGAAATATTCGTAAGCATGATCTTCGGACGCGGCGCTTGCCGAAGTAATGTTCATGCCGATACTGACCGTAAGCGTCAGTGTCGCAAAAATGACGGCGAATACAGTTACGACGCTTTTTGTCAATGATTTCATAATACCTCCGAAATCCTATAATTTGTATAGCGAGATCAGAAAACCGTTCCGCTACCGTCAAATATTATATCCGTTTGAAAACGATAATGCAACTGTTTGCGTCGGGCTGTATGAATTTCTGGCACACACGGGGGATTTTTCGGATAATAAAACGGCAAATCTTAACCGTGCGTAATTTTATTGTCGGAATATCCGAAAACGGGCTTGACAAAAGCGCGGTTATCGGGTACAATAGACGTATAAGTCTTTACGCAATTAAGACGTAAAGATTTTTTTATAAAAACAAGGGAGTAAAGTGTATGAATGACGATCTGACGCCGGACGATACCGGAAGCGACGAGGCTTCGGCTGCGGGCGTGCAGGGCGAAGAAGCGGCGCTTACCGACGGCGGGAGCGGGAGCAACCGTCATGCGCACAAAGGGTTTTCATCGAAAATCGGGTTTGTGCTCGCCGCCGCGGGATCGGCTGTCGGTCTGGGCAATCTCTGGCGGTTCCCATATCTCGCCGCGAAATACGGCGGCGGTATATTTTTGCTGTGCTATATCGCGCTTGCGGTTACGTTCGGTTTTTGCTTGCTCGTGCTCGAGATTGCGCTCGGACGAAAGTCGGGAAAAGGCGTTATCGGTGCGTTCGCCGCGCTTAACAAGAAATTCAAATGGTTCGGTTTTATATGCCTTGCCGTACCTATAATAATAGTGCCGTATTACGGCGTTATCGGCGGCTGGGTTACCAGGTATATTTTCGGCTTTGTGGCTGGCGACGGGCTGCTCGTCGGAGAAACGGCGACGGTGGAAACCTCGGCTGCGTTTTTTGCGGAGTTTACGGCAAATCCGTGGCAACCGCTCGTGTTCTTTCTGATTTTCGCCGCGCTTACCATACTCGTCGTCGTATTCGGCGTGCAAAAGGGGATAGAGCGCATAAGTAAGATACTTATGCCCGTTCTTGCGGTGCTCGCCGTATTTCTTATGATTTACGTTCTGTGCCAGCCCGGCGCGCTTGCGGGAGTGCAGAAACTTTTCGTGCCGAACTTCGCCGACTTTACGTACGAAACGCTGCTCGCCGCGCTCGGTCAGCTGTTCTATTCGATGTCGCTTGCGATGGGCATAATGATAACGTACGGGTCTTACATGAAAAAAGACGCGAGCGTGTCTAAGTGCGCGCGGCAGATTTCGATATGCGACACCTGTTTCGCCATCGTTGCCGCAACGATAATCATACCGTCGATATTCGCATTTTCGCCCGACCCCGAAGCAACCGCCGCCGCGTCCGGTCCGTCGCTTATGTTCGTTCAGCTTCCCGCGGTGTTCAATAACATTCCCGGCGGCAGATGGATAGGCACGGTATTCTTCGTGCTCGTATTCTTCGCGGCGCTTACCTCGTCGATCTCGCTCGTGGAAACGATAGTTTCGGTTCTGCGCGATAATTGCAAATTGTCACGCCTGATGTCGTGTCTTGTCGTGTTCGGTCTGATGCTTGCGCTCGGCTCGCTGTCGTCGCTCGGCTTCGGTCCGCTCAATATGATTAAAATCGGCGATATGGATATTCTGTCCATTTTTGATTATTTCTCGAACAGCATACTCATGCCGATTGTTGCGATAGGCACGTGTCTTATAGCCGGATTCTTCAGCGACACCAAAAGTCTTATGGACGAGATCGGCATACGTAAAAAAGGCTATTCTTACTATTTCAAAATAATGATAAGATACGTCGCGCCGTTGTGCATGACCGCTATACTTATAAGCGGCATATTCCTCAAGCTCTGATCATAAAAAATAAAGCATATAAAAACGGCGTGCGACGTAAATAAAACCGCGCGCCGTTTTCTTATACGTTCTTGCCGCAAATTATTTTTCGAAATAGGCGACGCCTACGCAGCCCTGACCGACG
>CANDJX010000143.1 GCA_947385185.1 uncultured Clostridia bacterium | reverse complement strand
GGTCGATATGCCCGTTCATCTTCATACGCACAACACGGCGGGAACGGGAGATATGACCAATCTCAAAGCCATAGAGGCGGGTTGCGACATCGTAGACACGGCGCTTTCGCCGCTCGGCAACGGCACCAGCCAGCCGGCTACTGAATCCCTTGTCGCGACGCTTCAGGGTACTCCTTACGATACGGGTATCGATCTTAAAAAGCTCAACGAGCTCACGGTATATTTCCGCGGCGTTGCGGAAAGACTCAAAAAAGACGGTTTTCTGTCCGACAAAGTACTCAAGGTCGACGTCAACGCGCTTATTTATCAGGTTCCGGGAGGAATGCTTTCCAACCTCATCAATCAGCTTAAAGAACAGGGTAAGAGCGAAAAACTCGAAGAAGTTCTTCAGGAAGTTCCGAGAGTCAGAGCCGATCTCGGGTATCCGCCCCTCGTTACTCCGTCGAGTCAGATCGTCGGCACGCAGGCAGTGCTCAACGTTATCTGCGGCGAACGGTATAAGATGGTCACCAAGGAAACGAAGGGCGTTGCGCGCGGCGAATACGGCAAACTGCCCGTAAAGCCGGATCCCGAAGTAATAAAGAAAATACTCGGCAAGGAGAAGCCTATCAAGTACAGTCCGCACAATCTGCCGCCCGAACTCGACAAGCTCCGCGACGAGCTTGGCAAGTATTACGAGCAGGAAGAGGACGTACTCACTTACGCGCTTTTCCCGCAGGTTTCGATGCCTTTCTTCAAGTCGCGTTACGCGCGTCGTCACGGCGTCGACACTTCGATTTTCGACGAGAAAAACGGAGTACATCCCGTTTAATTAAATCGGTAATTCGCAGGTGCGAGGGGCGGAGAAATCCGCTCCTTGCACTCGGCGTTTATGACGGCCGTTGCGCGCAGTCGCTTTTGCGCTTGCGTACGGCAATAAGGTAGGTAACGTTGCTTAAGATCGGTATATTGGGCGGTGGAGCCGCAGGTCTTGCCGCCGCGGCTTTCTGCAAAGGCGATGCGACGCTTCTCGAGAAAAACGAGAAGCTCGGCAAAAAAATTTATATAACGGGCAAGGGTCGTTGTAACGTAACCAACAATTGCGCTTTATATGAATTTTTTCCGAATATCGTTCGCGGCGAAAAGTTTATGATGAGCTCGCTCAACGCTTTTCCTCCGCCCGCGCTCATGGCGTTTTTAAGCGACCGAGGCGTAAGGACGAAAACCGAAAGAGGCAATCGCGTTTTTCCCGCATCGGATAAGTCGAGCGATATAATCAAAGCGTTTGCGTCCGCAGTCGCCGAAAACGGCGTAAAAGTTATGCTCGGCACGGACGTGAAATCCGTCGAAAAAAGCGGAAACGCATTCTGCGTTATAGGCGGGAACGAAAAATTCGTTTTCGACCGGCTTATCGTCGCTACCGGAGGATTGAGTTATCCGTCCACGGGAAGCACGGGCGACGGATATGAGATTGCGCGCGCTTTCGGGCACACCGTAATCCCGCCGACGCCGGCGCTTTCGGCAATCGAACTGTCAGATAACGTAAAGCCGCTTGAGGGTTTGTCGCTTAAAAACGTCCGCGCTTCGGTCAGACTCGGCGGCAAGACTTATTCCGAGTTCGGCGAGATGCTTTTTACGGACGGCGGAGTCAGCGGACCTATAATTCTTACGCTCAGCAGCAGAATCAACAGATTCGCGCTTCGAAGCGAAAAATTATGCATCGATTTCAAGCCCGCGCTTTCTCCCGAAACTCTCGACGCGCGACTGTCCGGAGATTTCAAAGAATTCCATAACAAAGACCTTGCCAATATCCTGCCCGAATTGTTGCCGAAAGCGGTTATTCCGTACGTTCTGAAGCAAAGCGGAGTGAGCGGATCGGTGAAAGGACATTCCGTGACGCGCGAACAGCGTTACGCTATCGGATATTCCGTTAAAAACCTTATGTTTACGATGCGCGGTCTGGCGGATATAAGCGGGGCGATAATCACTTCGGGCGGAATAGACCTTACCGAAGTGAATCCGAAAACAATGGAAAGCAAACTGGTAAAAGGATTGTATTTTGCGGGTGAAATTCTCGACGTGGACGCGCTTACCGGCGGATATAATCTGCAGTGTGCGTTTTCGAGCGGGCGTGCGGCGGGACTTGCCGCAAGCGAAGAAGTATAAAACATACGGGGTACTGTTATGAACATCTATGCAATCAGAGGAGCGATAACCGTTGACGAAAATACCGAAAGCGAGATTTGTCGGCGTTCGGTCGAACTTATGCGCGAAATAGTTTTAAGAAACCCGAATGTATCGCATATCGTCAGCACGGTCATTTCCACTACGGACGACATAACCGCGTTTTATCCCGCTCGGGCGATCCGCGAATCTGGGGTGATCGACTCGCCGTTGTTCTCGTGCAAAGAACCGTCTATAGACGGCGGTTTGCCTCTTTGTATTCGCGTTCTCGTCACAGCGGTTTCGGAAACGGAGTCGAAACCGAACCACGTATATCTCGGCGGCGCCAAAGCGCTCAGAAAGGATCTTGTAAATGAATAAGCATTACAACATAGCCATAGACGGACCGTCGGGCGCGGGGAAAAGCACGATAGCCAAGATGCTTTCGCGGAAATTGGGAATACTTTATCTCGATACCGGAGCGCTCTACCGAGCCGTCGGACTGAAGGCATTCCGCGATAAATGGGTCGAGGACGATAAGAAAGTTTCCGACTTATTGAAAAGAGTAAATATAGCCGTAAAGTACGACGGCGGCGCTCAGCGCGTATATCTCGACGGAGAGGACGTTTCCGACGAGATCAGAAAAGATTTCATATCCGGCTACGGCAGCAGATTTTCCGCTTTGCCGTCGGTGAGAGTCGCGTTGCTCGCGCTTCAGCGTAAAATCGCCGCCGAATACTCGTCCGTTCTCGACGGCAGAGATATAGGAACGTCTGTATTGCCGAATGCCGAATATAAGTTTTATCTTACGGCGTCGGTGGA
>CANDJX010000142.1 GCA_947385185.1 uncultured Clostridia bacterium | reverse complement strand
ACGACGATACGTCGAAATACTTTTTACAGAATTCTTCGGTCTGCGCTCGCGTTACGGACGCGATCCGACCGAGATTATCTTCTATGCTGTAATTCTTTCCGGTATACAACGCATATTTACCGTATGCCAACATAGTTGAAAGCATATTTTCGACAGAAAAAAGAGCATTGCTTTTCAATTGCGCTTTTGCTCGCGTCACTTCTTCGTCGGTAAGCCCATTTGCGCATATTTTACGCAATTCGTCTTTTACCGCGTCGATAGCCGCGCGCAGATTTTTTCCGCCCGTATTTACGTAAATACCGAACAGTCCGTTATTTTTATAAGCGGAGCAAGAAGTATACACGTTGTAAACGAGTCCTTTTTGTTCTCTGAGCACCTGAAAAAGCCGGGAACTCATTCCCGTCCCCAGGCAGAAAGAAACTACGCTCTGTACGGACGACAAAGGATTGTCGAATTCTATCGTCGGGAAAGACAACGCAAAATTGACCTGTTCGAAATCTTTTTCGTATTTTGCGAATCCCCCGCCGAGCGTTTTTTTCGGATACGCTTTTACGCATTTACCGTCGCCGCACTTAGGCAAAACGTATTGTTCGACCAGTTCCACGGCTTTATCGTGCGGAATATTCCCGACCATCGCTATGACGGTATTATCCGGCGTGTACATACGGCGCATATAGTCGCGCACGTCGTCGCCGCCGAACCGCAGTACGTTTTCCGTCGGTCCGAGAATCGTCCGCGCGAGCGGCGTCCCCGCGTACGAGCATTCCGCGAGTTTGTCGTAACATATATCTTCGGGTTCGTCGCCCACCATATTGATCTCTTCCGCAATGACCTTACGTTCTTTATCCAGTTCGTCGGCGGGAAAAGACGATTCGTAAAAAATATGCGACAACAGACCAAAACATTTGTCGAGATTTTCGTCTATGCTTTTGAAATAATAACACGTCGCTTCTTTGCTCGTAAAAGCATTGACGCTCGCGCCGTAATCTTCGAAAAGTTTTGCGATTTCGAAAGGCGTATATTTTTCCGTTCCCTTAAAAACGACGTGTTCGGTAAAATGAGAAATACCGTTGTCATCCGCGGTTTCGAATCCGCTGCCTGCGCCGACCCAGAAACCGACGGAAACCGAACGAACGCCCGGGAAATGTTCCGTTACAAGTTTTAATCCGTTTGAAAATTCGGTAGATTTTACCATTTGTTTCTCCGTATAATATTATGCCCCTTGCGGTACGGAATTATAGCGCGTCGCTTACCGTGCCCGGGCTTAAATTTTTTCCGACGAGTCCGTCTATGATTTTCGGTAACGCTTCCGCCGTGTTTGCGGTCGGATGCATAAGAATAAAGTCTCCGCCCACCGTTTTTTCGGTCGCGCGCGAAACGATCAAATCCGTATCGTGGTCGCGCCAATCTATCGTGTCTCTCGACCACAATACGGTTTTATAACCGAGCGTCTCCGCAACGTCGAGCGTAACGACGTTATATGCTCCCGACGGCGGCGCGAACAAAGTCATGCTTATACCGAGTATATCCGAAATCAATTTATGCGTAACGGTCATTTCTTCGGTATTGCCGCGTTTGTCGAGCTTGGAATGATCGCGATGAAGATAGCCGTGACTGCCGATTTCATGCCCTGCGTCATAAATGGATCTGAGCGTTTCCTCATTCTTTTCCGCCCAGCATCCGCCTATGAAGAACGTTGCTTTCACCTGCTTCTCTGCCAGTGTGGAAAGAATATCCGGAATATATTCCGCACCCGAATAAACGTTAAACATAAGCGCCACGCCGCTGTCCGACGTTCCGGAATAAACGGCGCGGGGATCCGTAGCCACTTCGCTTACGCCGCCCGAGCCGATCCAAACCGTCAGAACTCCGCTTATCACCAATATTGCGGCGACGCCGGACACTATATAACCGAAAAACTTTGTGCGTTTAATCATACAACACCTCGTGCTATATTATTCACGAGGTGTTGCGATTATCTCAATTTATCCGAAATTATACGGAAGCCTTGCTGACGATTTCTTTAAGGCGAAGATCGATCCTGCCTTTTTCGTCGACTTTGATGACTTCCACTCTGACTATATCGCCGAGATTGATGACGTCGGTCACTTTTGCGACTCTTTTATCCGAAAGTTTGGATATGTGTATCATGCCGTCTTTTCCGGGCGCGATATTGACGAAAGCGCCGAGTTCCTGCGGCTGCTCGTCTTTCGTCGACTTCTCGTCTTTGCCCTTATTGTCCTTTCCGTCGCGACGACCGCGGCCTCTGTCGCGACCGCCCGCTCTGTCCGGATTGCTCATAAGGATCTTGACGACGGGACCTTCGTACTCGTTGCCGACAACGACGTCCTCGACGATGGAAAGAATGATCTTCTTTGCCTTCTCGCCCATTTCTTCGTCGGTATAAGCGATATATACGCTACCGTCTTCCTCGATGTCGATTTTAACGCCGGTATCTTCGACGATCTTATTGATCGTTTCTCCGCCTTTGCCGATAACTTTGCCGATCTTATCGGGATCGATCTTGAGTACGGTAATCTTAGGCGCCCACTTGGACAGCTCCGCGCGAGGTCCGGGAATGACTTCGAGCATCTTTCCGAGAATATGAAGTCTGCCCTTTCTTGCCTGTTCGAGCGCGGTGGAAAGAATATTTTTATCAATGCCTTTGATCTTGATATCCATCTGTATCGCCGTAATACCCGCGGTAGTTCCGGCAACCTTGAAGTCCATATCGCCGAGGAAATCCTCAAGACCCTGTATATCCGACATGATAGCCACGCGATCGTGCTCCGCGTCTTTGATAAGTCCCATGGCAATGCCCGCAACTGGCGCTTTGATAGGAACGCCGGCGTCCATAAGCGCCATGCACGAACCGCAAACGCTCGCCTGCGAAGTCGAACCGTTGGAACTTACGATTTCGCTGACCGTTCTGATTGCGTAAGGGAATTCTTCTTCGGACGGAATGACGGGTTCGAGAGCGCGCTCGGCAAGAGCGCCGTGCCCGATCTCGCGACGACCGGGAGCGCGAAGCGGTTTGGCTTCGCCGGTGGAATAACCGG
>CANDJX010000141.1 GCA_947385185.1 uncultured Clostridia bacterium | reverse complement strand
AGTACGGCGGCAAAAACGCGCTCGGCGCTCCGCCGATCGACGATAAGCCCGCGCTTCCCGAGAGCAACATAGTGAGCGGTGTAAGCGGAGTAAACAACGTAGTACCGGGAGCGATCACGACGACTACCACGACTACGACGGTAGACGCCACGGGAAGCAAGGCGGAAGAAAAGCCGGCTGCGGTAAGCGGGACGGTGGAGAACATACCGAATGCGGAAGGGCTGTTCAATCGCAGAGGTCGGAGCAAGACCGACGGCTATGACCCGGACAATTTCTATAATTTCTTCGACGAGAAGGAAAGTAAGAAATAACAAAGGGTAAAATAAAAGGATAAAAGGTTGAACGTAAGTTAAGGGTTTTTAACTTGCGTTCGATTTTTTATATCTCGAATTGCAGATATAAGGGGCAATCTTCGGTCGTCTTTGTTTGGACGGGCATACATCGCGTAATACAGCGTTAAACGCTTTGAGCGCTCGGTCATGTACGAAAAATGTACAATCCCTCGGGTTATCCTCGTGTGCCTTGTTTTTCTCGGCTCAAAGCCGCGCAAATTACTCATCATAGCTTGCGCATGAAAAAGTATGATCTATATAAGTGTCTGTCAGACATTGCGTCGTACTCTTTCCGAAGTTCTCACTTTCATAAAAATTATCGTAAATTAAAAAAATTAAGATTACAAAGGGAAAATTCCTTTCCTTTTTCAAATATATTTCTTGCAATTCCGTCTGAGAATGTGTTATAATTTTCACGTATGGACAAATGCGGCAAAATAGGCATAATAGGATTGGGACTGATAGGCGGTTCCATAGCTCTCGCTCTCCGAGAAAAGTATGACGTGAAGGGCATGAGCCGCAATCCCGATACCGTGAAATACGCTCTTGACGCGGGCATGATTTCGTCCGTCGCAGATACTTATTCCGACTTTACCGATTGCGTTGCCGTTATCGTCTGTACGCCGCTTGCTCTCGTCGAAAAGACGGTGAAAGACGTGCTCGCCGCGGTCGGCGACAAAACGATCGTCACCGACGTAGGAAGCGTCAAAGGTATGCTTTGCGGCATAAAAGGTCGGATTATCGGCGGTCATCCCATGGCGGGAACCGAACAGAGCGGGATCCGCGCGGCGAAAGAGCGTCTGCTCGAAAACGCATACTATATCCTCGTGGATTATAACGGCAACCCGGGCGACCTCGAAGTTATAAGGAACGTCGTGCTGGCGTGCGGGGCTGTGCCCGTAGTCATGACCGCGGAGGAGCATGACAGACTCGTCGCCAAGATTTCTCATCTCGAGCATATGGCGGCGTATTCGCTTGTTTCTTCCGCAATGACGGGCGACGAGGAAATCGTCGGCAGCGGTTTTACGGACACTACGCGCATAGCGTCGTCCGATCCGTCGTTCTGGAACACCGTCGCGCGCCTTAACCGCGACAATCTCGTCCGTGAAATGGACGGATATATTGCGACGCTTTCTTCGCTCAGAAACGACATTGCTGCGGGACGGGACGTCACGCCCGTACTTGCGGCGGCGAAAGAAAAGCGCGATAAACTCAGGTATAAAAAGCGGTTTATGACCGATTACGTCCTTTACGTGGACGTGCCCGATTGCGTCGGATCTATAGTCGGCGTGCTCGGAAAGCTGGCGGATGCGGGCATAAGCATAAGCAATCTGACCGTCATGCACTCGCGCGAGGGCGCGGGCGGCGCGCTCAGACTCGAACTCAAGGACGAACAGGGATATAAGAAAGCAAAGGAGATACTTGCATGATACTCGTTACGGCAGGCGAATCGCACGGAAAAGCGCTCGTCGGAGTGATCGAAGGACTTCCGTCCGGCATAATTCTCGACGAGGGCAAAATAAATGCGGAGCTGTCGCTCCGGCAACAGGGCTACGGACGCGGCGGCAGAATGAAAATAGAAACGGACAGGATAGAAGTGCTGTCCGGCGTTATAGGCGGCAGAACGATCGCGTCGCCGCTGTCGTTCGAGATAAAGAACAAGGATTACGGGAACTGGACGGAATATATGGATCCGTTTCACGGCGACGTCGGGAAGAAAGCGCTTACCGCCGTCCGCCCGGGTCACGCCGATCTGTCCGGGATCATAAAATACGGTTTCGGAGCAAACGCGCGCCCCGTGCTCGAACGCGCCAGCGCACGTGAAACTGCGACGCGCGTCGCGGCGGGCGCGATCTGCAAACAGGCGCTCGAAATGCTCGGGATCACGGTAAGCGGCAAAGTGCTTCTCATAGGCGGCAAGGACGACGAGGAGTCCATGCACGAAGCGATACGCGCCGCGCGGCTGGACGGCGATACGCTCGGCGGCAGGTGCGAAGTACGCATAAAAGGTATGCCCGTCGGCGTGGGAAGCTACGTCCGGTACGACCGCAAACTCGACGCCGTGCTCGCTATGCACCTTATGAGCATACAGTCGGTCAAAGCGGTGGAAATCGGGCTCGGTCGCGATTTCGCTTGCCTGAAGGGGAGCGAATCGCACGACGAGATTTTCCCGGACGGCAGAAAGACCAATCGCGCGGGCGGTATAGAGGGCGGAATGTCCAACGGCGAGGACGTCGTCGTTATGGTCACTTTCAAGCCGATCCCGACGCTTATGAAAGGACTGCGCACCGTGGACGTCGGGACGGGCGAGCCGACTACGGCGGCGAGCGAGCGCAGCGATTGTTGCGCCGTGGAAGCGGCGACCGTGGTCGCGGAAAACGTCGCGGCTTACGCTGCTCTGGACGAGCTGTTGAAAACGTTCGGCGGCGATACAATGGCAGAGCTTAAGTCGCGCGTCGACGAAAGGAGAAAGTATGCGCGCGGCTGAATTCGTTGCGTCCGATAAAATAAAATCCGCGCTTGCGCGCGGCAACGTATACGTCGTTACGGACTCGAATGTGGCGGGGATATATCCCGAATTGTTTGCGGCGGCGCGCTGTACGGTCATCGAAGCGGGCGAGCACAGCAAAAACCTGACTACAGTCGGCGGGATAATCGCGGACATGGTGAAAAGCGGCTGCGATCGGTCTGCGACTGTGATTGCCGTCGGCGGCGGAGTAGTAGGCGATAC
>CANDJX010000140.1 GCA_947385185.1 uncultured Clostridia bacterium | reverse complement strand
TTACTCCGACTGTAAAAAAGCGAGCTCCGAGGGAACACTAAAAATACGCCGACACACAGCGCGCCCTGAGGAGTTACGTCGCCTGCGGCGCCGTGGCGTTCGCGCTTCGCGCTCGGCTGCGAATCTTTTTTACTTGTTTCTTTACAGATATTGTTACTCCGACTGTAAAAAAGCGAGCTCCGAGGGAACACTAAAAATACGCCGACACCTAATGGTGTCGGCGTATTTTGGCGCGCCCTGAGGAGCTCGAATCCCCAACCTTTGGTTCCGTAGACCAACGCTCTATCCAATTGAGCTAAGGGCGCTTAAGTTTGAATGCTTGCATATTATAGCCTTATTGGAACGAATTGTCAAGAAAAAACCGTATGGGAGCGAAAATAATTTAATCGTTTATTGCGAAACGACTTCCGCCATTTTATAAAGATCCTTACGGAACTTGCGCGGCATCGAAAGCGCTTCGTCGATGTCGAAATCGACGACCTTTTCTTTCACCACGCCCACGACGCGGTTGCCCGTATCTTTTTTGAGCAGACCTACGGCGTGATAACCGAGACGCGTAGCAAGCACTCTGTCGCTCACGCTCGGACTGCCGCCGCGCTGTTGATGTCCGAGAACGGTCGCGCGGATCGAAAGGTTCGTTTCGCGCTGAAGATAACGCATAAGCTCTTCGGCTCCGCACACGCCTTCGGCAAGCACGACAAGACCGCTCGTCTTTCCCTTATGCGACGCTTCGATCAGATTTTTCTTAATTTCCGAAAACGTAAGATTGACTTCGGGAATAATGATAAGTTCCGCGCCGCCCGCGATACCGGTATAAAGCGCTATATCGCCGCAATGCCGCCCCATGACTTCGACAATGGTAAACCTTTCGTGCGACGACGAAGTATCCCTGATCTTGTCTATGGCTTCAAGACACGTGTTGCACGCCGTGTGAAAGCCTATGGTATAATCGGTATACGCCAGATCGTTATCTATCGTTCCGGGAATGCCGACGGTCGGAAAACCCTTGTTCGACAGCGCCTGCGCGCCTCTGAACGAACCGTCGCCGCCGATGACCACAAGACCCTCTATCCCCGCTTCTCGCATATTCGCGATCGCCTGTTCCTGACACTCGGGTTTATGAAAATCCATGCACCGCGCGGTATGAAGTATAGTGCCGCCGCGCTGAACGATGTCGGACACGCTGCGCATACCCATGTCGCGGAACGACTTGTCGAGCGCGCCCTGATAGCCGTGTTCGATACCGACGACCTGCATACCGTTTCCGATCGCAGTACGCACAACCGCGCGAATGGCGGCGTTCATTCCGGGGGAATCTCCTCCGCTTGTCAAAATACCTATTTTGTTCATACGAAATCTCCCGCGCTTTCCGCGCCGTTCCCCTTTCGCCAATATTATACACTAATCGATAGCGATGTGCAATCGATTTCGGCAAAATTTTTACGCCAATTTTACGTTACCTTCTCCGAGCAGCATAATAAGCTCGGCGCGCGCGCCGACCGCGTTCAGTCGGCTTGCCGTACGGTACAGCTTATTCGTGACCGTATCCTTTATATAAAGCTCGTCGTCGCCGGGATACGCCGAAGATATTTCGAGTATTTCCGTCATCTGAGGATTCTTATCTCCGCCCGCTATATAGCAACATATCTTTTTCACGTCTTTTTTGTCGCCGTGCGCCGCGGTTTCTTTCCATTCTTCTATGTTCGAGATCCATATGGAAGGTTCCCTGTCGCCGTTTGCCGACACTTTGCCCGTAACGGTAACGAGTTTATCCGGGACGAAAACGCTTTTGAACTTACTCCAGGACGACGGCGAAACCATGACCGACACGGTGCCCATTAGGTCTTCGAGCGTACCTATCCCGAACTCCCTGCCCGACTTCGCGAATTTTTTCTCCGCGCTTATAAGCATACCGCCGAGTCTGACCGTCGATCCGTCGGTCAGTTCGCCCTCCTGCGCTTCTTCGACGACATCCTCGCTTTCATCGCCGCCTGACGAAATACGGTTGACGTCCGCCGTGGTATGATCCATCGCCGAAAGTTTATCGGTATACGCCTCGAGCGGGTGTCCCGTAAGATATACGCCCGCTACTTCTTTTTCATGCATGAGTTTGTCGCGCGGCGAGAACTCTTTGACATCCGGCCATACGAAGTCGTCCGCCGCGCCGCCCACTTCGGGCATATCGAACATATAATACTGACCGCCCGAGCGCGCTTTCTTGTCCGCGTTTACGCGATCGAGGAGTAGCGGCGTCGCCTGAATAAGCGACGCGCGGTTGTGTCCGAAACGGTCGAACGCGCCGGAATAAATCAATCCGTCGATTATGCGGCTATTGATTTTCAGATCGTACGAACGCGAAAGAAATTCGTAAAAATCCTTATATTCGCCGTTCTTCGCGCGTTCGTCCACGAGCTGTTGCATAATACCTTCGCCTATGCCTTTGACCGCGGCGAGCCCGACTCGGATACAATCGCCCTCGACAGAGAATCCGACGCGCGATTTATTTATGTCGGGCGGCAGAACGCTTATGCCCTGCTGTTTGACGTAAGTCAGATAGTTGGTTATTTCTTCTATTTTCGTAATACGGTTGTTAAGCACCGCTACGATGAATTCTTTCAAGTGATGACACTTGAGATACGCCGTCTGGTACGCCACGAACGCATACGCCGCGGCGTGGGATTTATTGAACGCGTACGACGCGAAATCCATCATTTCGGAAAAAAGTCCGTCCGCGTCCTTTTCGCTCATACCGTTCGCCACCGCGCCCGGAACGGGTACCGTTTCGCCCTTCTCGTTGGTAAACGTTCCGCCGTGAATGAATATTTCGCGCTGAGCGGCGAGCGCTTCGTGCTTCTTTTTACTCATCATGCGCCGGATCGCGTCCGCGCCGCCCATGGAATACCCCGCAAGTTCGCGGCAGATATTCATGACCTGTTCCTGATACACCATGACGCCGTATGTCGTTTCGAGATTCTTTTTCAGTACGGGATGTTTATAAACGATCTTATCCGGGTTCTTTTTATTATATACGTACGTTTTTATATACTGAGATCGGAAGAGCGTCGTGTAGGGAAAGAGTGTGCTT
>CANDJX010000139.1 GCA_947385185.1 uncultured Clostridia bacterium | reverse complement strand
ACGAACGAGAAACATCCTTCCCGTCATTGCGAGGAGCGAAGCGACAAAGCAATCCAGCATATAACCGCGCGAAAAGCAATCCGTAAAAGGACGAATAAGAAATAGTCCGGATTGCTTCGGCAGTAGCCTCGCAATGACGAACGAGAAACATCCTTCCCGTCATTGCGAGGAGCGAAGCGACAAAGCAATCCGGGAAAGGACGAACAAGAAATAGTCCGGATTGCTTCGGCAGTAGCCTCGCAATGACGAACACCCCCTGGTTTACTTCGGCGTAGCCTCGCAATGACGAATGAAAGATACACTTTAAGCGACAATTTTTCTACCGTTCGGGGAATAATAACGACCAAACGGGAAATAAAGTTTTACATAGGAAAAATTTTATGGTACAATAAAATACAAACAAAAAGTACAGGCGGGATAAGATGATAAGAGTTGCGATAGTCGAGGATGAGTTTGGCGCACAGGAAACGCTTTGCAGGTTGTGCGAAAGATATTCGAAAGAGGGCGGCGAATCGCTGAACGTAAGGACGTTCGATAACGCCGTGACTTTTCTTACCGATTATAAGTCCGATTTCGATCTCGTCTTTCTGGATATAGAGATGCCCGACCTCGACGGCATGACAGCTGCGGGCAAGCTCCGCGAACTCGATCCGTACGTACCTATAGTATTTGTGACGAATATGCAGCAGTACGCGATCAAAGGTTATTCGGTAAGCGCTCTCGATTTTCTCGTCAAGCCCGTAAATTACGTCGGTTTTTCCACGTTAATGACCAGGGTCAAACGCGTGCTGTCCGCAAAGGAGCGCAAAGAGATCGTAATAAGCGCAAACGGTGCTATCCGCCGCATTCCCGTTACGCGCATTTCGTATATCGAAGTCGCGCGTCACCGTCTGACGTATCACACCGAAGAAGGGACGCTCGAAACATGGGGGAATCTGAACGATGTGGAAAGCGAGCTTTCGGGCGAGCTGTTCTCGCGTTGCAACGCCTGCTATCTCGTCAACCTCAGATACGTTACCGGTATAAAGGGCGACGACGTGATTTTGTCCGACGGCGAAAATTTACGCATAAGTCACTTAAAACGCAAAGCGTTCGTCGCAGACGTCGCGGCTTATCTCGGCAGGAGAAGGTAATATGTTCGAATTCTCGTCGCCGCTGTTCTGGTATAAACTCGTGTTTATGACCGAGCTTCTCGTCGCAGAGGGGCTTGCTACTTATACGCTTAAAAAAAGAAATAATTTCGCTGTCCGCGTGATTTTGTCCCTGTCGGCTGTTTACGCGGCGACTTTTCTTTTACCCGTCGTGGCGTATAACGCATTCTATACATCGGTCATGTTTCTGACTATGTTCGGTTTCACGCTCGGCGCAATGCTCGTTTGTTATAACGAACCGTGGCTCAATATAGTGTTCTGCGGAATAATAGCTTACACGGCGCAGCATATCTCTTACGAACTATACAGCATGTTTTCCCGTATTCTCGATATAAGCAATCCCGGATTTGTGTACGGCAGTACCGTTTTGCCGAACGAGTCGAACGAGCTGTTCGCGGCAATGATATATGCCGGAGTCTATTTCGCCGTCTATTGGGCGATATGGGCGTTCGTAGAGCGTCGCATACGGTTGCAGGACGATCTTCGGATCGAGCACGCGCCGCTTTTTGTGTTCGCTATAGTCATTATAGTCGTAGACGTCGTGCTGAGCATAGTGGTCACTTATCTCGAAACGCCTCCGGGTACGGCAGTGCTTTACGTACTCATAAACGTATACAATATACTGTCGTGCGCGCTCGCGCTCGGTATGCAGTTTTCCATGCTCGGAAAAAGGCTGGCGGAAAAAGAGCTCGAAGCGGTGCGGAATTTGTGGGAACGGGACAAAAAGCAATACGAACTCAGTAAGGAAAATATAGAACTCATAAACGTTAAATGTCATGACTTAAAGCATCAGATACGCGAGCTTCACGAAGGGAACAGGGTGGTTGATAAAGACGCGCTCGAAGCTCTCGAACGGGAAATAAATATTTACGACAACACCGTCAAGACCGGTTGCGACGTTCTCGATATAGTGCTTGCGGAAAAGAGTCTGCAACTCGAGCGTCGGCACATAAAACTCATGTGCATAGCCGACGGAGAAAAACTGAATTTCATGGCGAAGTCCGATCTGTACTCGCTGTTCGGTAACGCAATATCCAATGCAATCGAAGCCGTCGGCGATCTCGCGGACGGGGACAAGCGTTTTATACGTCTGAGAATCGATACGGTCGGCTCGATGGTTTCGGTGCATCTCGAAAACTGTTGCGATAACGTTCCCGAATTCGTGGGCGGACTTCCGCGGACGACGAAAGCGGATAAGCGCAGTCACGGTTACGGTATGCGCAGTATGCAATTGCTTGCCGAAAAATACGGCGGCGCGCTTACCTGCACCGTTGAGGACGGAATGTTCAATCTCGATATAGTTTTACCTTTGCCCGACCGATCGGGAGATACCGAAAACCAATCGGGGAAAAGTTCTTGAATATGTTTTCTTCTCATGATAACATGGCGTTGCCGATAAAAAACGCCATGTTTGTCGGTAAAAAATAAAAAGGAGAAGACGATTATGGCAAAAGACAAGCTCAGAATGAGCAACAAACGATTCATTGCGATTTTATCGCCTATTATTGTGTTTTTACTTGCGGCAATAATAACGGTTACATGCGTAATGAATTTTTACGGAATAGTTATGGATAAGGTGTTCGGTCAGGGAACGAGACACGTAATAAACGTGGAAGGTACCGAATCATGGGACACGAAGTATTACGACATCAAGTATGAGACTTCGGACGAGGCGCTCAAAGCGGCTTCCGATAAATCGAAAGAGGTATGCGACGAGGGCTATATTTTGATGAAGAATTCGGAAAAGAACGGGAAAACGATTTTGCCGCTTGCCGAAAAATCAAAAGTTACGCCGTTCGGATTCCATTATACGCATCCCGTATACAGTATTCTCGGATCCGGATCCGTGTATGATTCGATGGGATACGGCAATCCCGGACCTTATAATTCGGCATATAATTGTACCAATAAATACTCCGTTACGTGGAGCGCCGCCCTGAAAGAATATTTCAGCGTCAGCGAGACA
>CANDJX010000138.1 GCA_947385185.1 uncultured Clostridia bacterium | reverse complement strand
AGTTGGTAGAGCACCTGACTCTTAATCAGGGTGTCCGGGGTTCGAGCCCCCGATGGTGTACCATATTTTAAGAAGTCCTCAGCATTTGCTCCGGGCTTTTTATATGTATTCGACATAATTAACTCGCTCAAATCGATTGAGAAATCCGCGGGAGTATGGTATAATTTTCCTTATGGATATAAAGACGAAACTTGCCGAAGAATTCGGAGTCAACATTAAGTATGCAAGCAATATCGTTGATCTTATCGACGACGGAAATACGATCCCGTTTATCGCGCGTTACCGAAAAGAAATGCACGGCGCGCAGACGGACGAACTGCTCCGCGATTTTGCGGACAGACTGAATTATCTTCGTAACCTCGAAAAACGTAAAGGGGAAGTGACCGCGTTCGTTACCGAGCAGGGCAAATGGACGGATGAAATAGGCGCGGCGCTGTCGGCGGCGGTTACGCTTGCCGAAGTCGAGGATATTTACCGACCTTATAAGCAAAAGAAAAAGACCCGCGCGAGCGTTGCGGTCGAAAAAGGGCTTAAACCTCTCGCAGACGCGATATACGCTCAGACCGACGTCGGTTCGTTGCGCGAGCTTGCCGCCGCTTACATAAGCGAAGAAAAGGGCGTGGCGACGGCGGATGACGCGCTTTCGGGCGCGAGCGACGTAATTGCCGAATATATTTCGGACAACGCCGATTGCCGCAAACTTCTTCGCGAATATATCGAAAGTACGGGCAGCATTTCATCCGAAAAAGCAAAGGATGCGCCCGCCGACAAACTCCCCACGTACGAAGCGTATCTCGAATATTCCGAGCCGGTGAAAAAAATTCCCTCGCACCGCGCGCTTGCAATCAACCGCGGCGAAAAGGAAGCGTGCCTGAAAGTGTCGGTCGTATGCGACGACGAAGTTGCGTTCGATAAGCTTTGCGCCGCCGTACTCGTAAAAAACGGCGCTTATTCCGATTTTATCAGAGCCGCCGCTGCGGACGGTTATTCGCGTCTGATATTTCCCGCGCTCGAGCGCGAGATACGCTCATCCGTAACGGAAATGGCGGAAGAAGCGGCAATAAAAGCATTCGAAAATAACCTCAAGCCGTTGCTTATGCAGCCGCCGCTCAAAGGCAAAGTCATACTCGGCGTCGATCCCGCGTACCGCACGGGTTGCAAACTCGCGGTGATAGACAAATCGGGCAACCACGTCTGGCACGGCGTTATCATGCCTACGCCGCCGCACAACCGCACGGAAGAATCGGCGCGGACTGTCAAAGAAGCGGTAAGGCGTTTCGGCGTGGAAGTAATTGCGATCGGAAACGGTACGGCGAGCAAGGAAACGGAAGTTTTCATTGCCGGTTTGCTTCCCGAACTCGGCGGAAAAGTCATGTACGCAATGGTGAACGAAGCCGGCGCTTCGGTGTACTCGGCGTCTAAGCTCGGCACGGAAGAATTCCCGGAGTTCGGCGTGGAAGTGCGTAGCGCAATATCCATTGCCCGCCGCTTGCAGGACCCGCTCGCCGAGCTTATAAAGATCGACGTCAAGAGTATCGGGGTTGGGCAGTATCAGCACGATATGCCGCATAAGCGTCTGGACGAGGTGCTCGGCGGCGTTGTCGAGGACTGCGTAAACTCGGTAGGCGTAGATCTCAATACGGCTTCGCCGAGTCTGCTGTCTTACGTTTCCGGACTTAATTCCTCGATCTCCAAAAACATAGTCGAATACCGTAAAACCAAACTTTTCACGGACAGAAGGGAACTTCTTAAAGTATCCAAGCTCGGACCGAAGGCTTACGAGCAGTGCGCGGGATTTTTACGCATACTCGGCGGTGACAATCCGTACGACGCGACCGCCGTTCATCCCGAGAGTTACGACGCTCTCGGCAAACTTCTCGCGCGGTACGGCTATACGCCCGCCGACATTCTGCGTTCGGGACTCGGCGAGCTTCGCGCCGGAGTGGAAAAGGACGGTTATGCTACGGTTGCCGCCGCAATAGGCGTGGGCGAAATGACGCTTCGCGACATAGTGGACGACGTTATGCGTCCGGGACGCGACGTTCGCGAGGACTTGCCGCAACCCGTTCTCAGGTCGGATCTGATGTCGCTTGAGGATCTCAAAGAGGGCATGGAGCTTACGGGCGTCGTGCGCAACGTCATCGATTTCGGCGCGTTTATAGACATCGGCGTACATCAGGACGGACTCGTGCACATAAGCGAAATCACTTCGGGGTATATCGACAAACCGTCCGACGTGCTTTCGGTCGGAATGCAGGTGCGCGTCAAAGTAATAGGCGTGGATGTCAAACGCGGCAGAATAGCGCTGTCCATGAAACAGGCGACGGGCGCGGCGGAACTCGGCAGACCGCGCCGCGACAATACGAGCCGCAAGCCCGGCAGCCCGAACGCGCATCGCGACGATACGAACCGCAGACGCAACGACGGCAACGCGCGCCGCGACAACAAAAACGGTCGCGGACGGGAGGACTCGCTCGACAGCAAACTTAATGCGCTTGCCGCAAAGTTCAACAAAAACCGCCGCTGAAATCATAGCGTAACGCGGTAAATAAAGAATATAAAAAATGAAATGCACCCCGAAGTTTCGTCCGACTTTCGGGGTTCGTTTTCAAAGAAACGCTAAAATAATGAAACAAAATAAAACGAAATGCGCCCCGAAAGTTTGTCTGACTTTTGAGGCGCATTTCATTAAGTTTATTTCGTATATACCTAATTGTCGGACGCGTATATATCAGATCAGGAAACTCTGCGTTCTGTCCGGACCGACGCCGACCAGTCTGATCTTGCAGCCGATATGGTTTTCGATAAACGCGAGATAGTTCCTCGCCGCCGGCGGCAGATCGGTAAGACTTCTTGCTTTTGTAATGTCTTCCGTCCAGCCCGGCAACGTTTCGTAAATGGGCTTACACGTTTCGAGTTCGTGAATGTCGGCGGGGAAGTCGGTCACGAGGTTGCCGTCCTGAACGTATCCGGTGCAGACCTTGAGTTCGGCAAGTCCGGTGAGCGTGTCGAGCTTGTTGAGCGCAATGCCCGTCAAGCCGTTGACGCGCACGGCAAACCGTAAAATCACCGCGTCGAGCCAACCGCAACGCCGCGCCCGCCCGGTCGTTGTGCCGTATTC
>CANDJX010000137.1 GCA_947385185.1 uncultured Clostridia bacterium | reverse complement strand
TTCGGTCTTACGAGCGCATTCGACAGCCGCATAGACACGTATTCGCACGGCATGAAACAAAAGATCGCGATTATCGGCGCGCTCGTGCACAATCCGAAAGTGCTTGTGCTCGACGAGCCCATGGTCGGACTCGATCCGCAGTCCTCGCGCGAACTGAAAGACATCATGCGCGCGCACGCCGACGCGGGCAACGTCGTATTTTTCTCCACGCACGTGCTCGATACCGCGGAAAAGATTTGCGACCGCATAGGTATAATTTCCGTCGGTCGGCTCGTCATGACGGGCGGTCTGGACGAGATCAAAGCGGCTAAGGGCAATGAGTCGCTCGAGGACATTTTCCTGTCCGTCGCGTCCGCGGGGGAGGTCTGATGAAAAATTTTCTCGCAATGACCCGCGTCGTGCTCAAGTCGTTTTTCCGTAAGAGCAAGACGGGCAAAAACGGTCGTATCGCAATCATGATAGTCGGTGCGCTCGGTATTCTGATCGGCGCGGGAGTGGGCGTATTGTTCGGTATAAACGGACAGTTCTTCAAACTCCTCGGCATCGTCACCGAAATGACCGCGATTCTTATGGTTTCGGCGTTCATAGTCGTCCTCGTGTTCGGTACCGTCGGCATATTTTCATACGTCTACTTTTCGCCGGATAACGAGTTTCTGCTTTCGCTGCCCGTGCGCTCGGCGTCGGTATATTTGTCCAAACTCTTTGCAGTGTATTTGCAAGAAGTCGTTTTTTCGACTATGATCATCCTGCCCGGAGTGCTTGCGCTCGGCATATCTACCGTTCAGCCCTGGACTTATTACATTATGCTGCTCCTCGCGCTTGCGTTTATTCCGGTCTGCGCGATGTTTGTCGCGTCGATAGTTTCGATACCGCTCGTATATCTCGCGTCGTTTTTCAAAAACAGAGGAGCGGTAAGCACGTTCGTGCTCATTATCCTGTTCGCCGCGTTCATGGGCGTGTATATGTATTTCGTATATTCCGCCGACACCTTCGTTCCGCCCGACGCGACCATGAACGAGATACTCGCCGCAATGCGCGGTACTTTCGTTACGATTTCGAGCATAATTTATCCCGTCTACGCGCTCGCGCAGTTCGGCGCGATGACCCCCGCGATAATCGGCGGCGCGGGCGGAGCGGCGGTAATGCTCGCGATCTTTCTCGGAACGGTCGCGATCGGCGGCGCGCTTACCGTGCTTATAAGCGGCAAAATTTTCGCCGTTTCCGCGCTTCGTCAGACCGAACACGGATCGTCGAAAGCGTCTGCAAAAGAATACGTTTCTTCGTCCGCGCTCAAAGCGCTCGTGAAAAAGGAATGGCGGGAATTGTCGCGCAATACTTCGTTCGCGTTTCAATGCCTCGGCGGCGTCGTGATCGCGCCCGTGCTCTCGGTCATATTTATGTTGACTACGACGGGCGAAGGCGCTTTCGGCGCGGGAGCGGCGGACAGAATAGTCGCATGGACGATGGGGCTTGCAATGATCTTCGTCGCGGGCATAGGCACCAATCAGGCGGCGACTACGGCCGTTACGCGCGAGGGGAAAAGTTTCGCGTACAGTAAAACGATCCCCATTCCGTTCACGACGCAGCTTTTCGCAAAAATATTGCTCTGCAATGCGATAGGCGGCGCGACGATACTTTTCGGTTTCACGGGTATGACCGTCGTTGCGATTATCCGTGAAATTGCCGATCCGCTCGCGATAATTCTTTCCGTCGTGCTTGCCGCGCTCATGTCGGCGTCGTTCGTCAATTATTCGATCGCGTTCGACCTTCGTCGTCCCCGTCTTGACTGGTCCACACCGCGCGAAGCGATCAAAAACAATTATTCCACGCTTCTGCCTATGCTTGTGAATATGGTCGCGACTATTGTATGCATAGCGCTTATCGTCGTCCTGACGATAGTATTCGACGCGAATTTCGCTCTGCCCGTCGTCGGCATGGGAATAGCCTTTACCGCGCTCATAGTCCTTGCCGCCGTAGCGTTCTTTCTGTCCGCGCATTTTCTGCGCATTAACGCAGACAAGTACTACGACAGGTTATCCGTTTGATAAAAGGAGGAACAGAAAATGTTCAAAGAATACGAAGAAAAACTGCATGACCCGCTTAAGGGCGGAGTGGCTCTTACTCTGCTTATTGCGGCGACTGTTATCAGCGTTGCAATGATAGTGCTCGGATTTGTTTTCGGCATAGATCCGATACTCGAAACCGTCAACGGAATGATCGCGCTCGCGATAGCCGGGTTCGTCGTTATGCCGATAGTCGCCGTTATGTTCAGAGGGCTTTGCACGATCGATCCGAACGAAGCGATCGTTCTCGTCTTTTTCGGACGGTATCTTTATACCGTGTCGCAGGACGGATTTTATTTCGTGAATCCGCTTGCGAACAGACGGTCTATATCGCTCAAAGCCCGCACGCTTACCAACGATAAGCAGAAAGTCAACGACGAACGCGGCAATCCCATAGAAATCGGAGTCGTCGTCATATGGCGCGTAGTCGATACCGCTGCGGCAAGTTTCAAAGTCGAAGGCTATTACGATTACCTGACCACGCAAGCCGATTCGGCTATACGTAACGTTGCCCGCAGCTATCCTTACGACGTCGTCGAGGGCGAAGAAGAAATGTCGCTCCGCGGCTCGAGCAAGGAAATATCGCTTCAGCTTGCGTCCGAACTTCAGGAACGCGTCGGTATCGCGGGCATAGAAATTCTCGAGGCGCGCATATCCAATCTGGCTTACGCTCCCGAGATCGCCGCCGCAATGCTTCAACGCCAGCAGGCGGAAGCCGTAGTGCAGGCGCGGCAGAAGATCGTGGACGGCGCGGTCGGCATGGTGGAAATGGCGCTTACCAAGCTCAGTGAAAACAATATAGTCGAACTCGATACCGAGCGTAAAGCGCAGATGGTCTCCAATCTTCTCGTCGTGCTTTGCGGCAATAAGGACGCTCAGCCGATAGTGAACAGCGGCACTATATATTGAGGTTACGGACTTGGCGGACAAAAGCAAAGAAACCAAGCAAATATTGCTCAGGATCGCTCCTTCGCTGTACGAAAAAATCGTGCGTATGGCAGAGGACGATTTCCGTTCGGTCAACGGAGAAATAGAATACCTTCTGACTATGGCTGCGCGACGGGGAAAAAGCGACGATACGCGGGGG
>CANDJX010000136.1 GCA_947385185.1 uncultured Clostridia bacterium | reverse complement strand
CTTTGCCGCTGCAAAGCATACCGTAGCTTGCCACGCCTCTGAGCTGTCCTTTTTTGATTTCTATTCCGCCCGGCAGTTTTGCTCCGACAAGCGCGCAAGGAACGATATCCCCCGTTTTTACGTTAGGCGCGCCGCAGACTATCTGAAGTATTTCGGAAGATACGTCCACCATGCAAACGTGCAGATGATCCGAATTTTCATGCGGCTTGCACTCTATGACTTTGCCGACGACCACGTTTTCTATTCCCTCGCCCGCATAAATTATTTCTTCGACCTCAAAGCCGACGCCGAGCAATGCCTCCGCGATTTTTTCCGGAGACGCGTCCCCGACGTCCGCAAATTCTTTAAGCCAACAAATAGGTAATTTCATTTACGCCTCCTTTCAGAATTGTTTCAGAAAACGAACGTCGTTTTCATATAACAGCTTGATATGCGGTATGCTGTGGATTATATTCGCTATTCTGTCTATTCCGAACCCGAACGCAAAACCGGTATATTCGTCCGGATCAATGCCGCATTCGCGTAAAACTTTACGGTTGACGATCCCGGCGCCGAGGATCTCGATCCAACCCGTGCCCTTGCATATCTTACAGCCTTTTCCGTGACAGATCGAACAGGAAACGTCGACTTCGACGCTCGGTTCGGTAAACGGAAAATACGACGGACGGAAACGAACGTTTGTTTCTTCTCCGAAGAAATGCTTCGCAAACAGATCGAGTATGCCTTTCAGATCGCACATCGTTATTCCTTTATCCACGACAAGCCCTTCCAACTGGTGGAATACGGGAGAATGCGTCGCATCGTCGTCGTTACGGAATACCCTGCCGGGAGAAATCATTTTGATCGGAGGCTTGACCTTTTCCATATAACGCACCTGCGACGCGCTCGTCTGAGAACGAAGCAGAATCCCGTCGTCTATGAAGAAAGTATCCTGCATATCCCGCGCCGGATGATCTTTCGGCACGTTGAGCGCCTCGAAATTATAATAATCGGTTTCCACTTCGGGACCGTCCATAACGTCGAATCCCATGGAAACGAAGAAATCAACCAGGCGTTTTCTGACCGCATTAAGCGGGTGCAATTTTCCTACGGCGGTTTTTTTATTTATGGTTATGTCGATTTTTTCGGACGCAAGTTTGGCTTCGAGCTCTTTATCGTGAAGTTCCTTTCCGCGAACGGAAAAACGTTCTTCGAGCTTGCTTCTTACTTCGTTTACGATCTTGCCCATGATCGGGCGCTCCTCGGGCGTTAGATTGCGCATACCTTTCATAAGCTCGCTGATAAGTCCGCTCTTTCCGAGATACCTGACCTTGACCGCGTACAGTTCGTTTTCCGACGTAGCCGCCGCAATTTCGCCGCTGCAATCCTCGGCAAGTTGTTTGATCTGTTCTTCCATTATACCTCCGGATAAAAATAAAAGGCCGACCCTAAGGACGACCTTTGCCGTGTTACCACCTTAATTCGCATCTGAAACCAAATGCCTCTGTCACGTTATTACGGAACGACCGCAGTCGCTTAATCAAAGTTCGGCGACCGAGCTCGACAGTGAATATCTTTTTGCCTGTCGTATCCCCTCGCACCGAACGGAGACTCTCTGAAACGACGTGCGGCAAACTCTTATGCTGCGTCACAGCCTTTATATTTTTGTATATTATACCTTGCGGGCGAAAAAATTGCAAGCGATTTAAGGCAATAAATCTATATTGCCGCCTACGTCTATATTCCCGAGCGGAACGTCGCCGGTTATTACCGATTCGCAGATTATCACCTGACTGCTGTTGTCGAATTCCAACGAGTACCCGGGAAGGACGATCGTCATATTGACGACGATCCGCATATATAGTCTGTGCAACGTCTGATTTATCCCCGCGGAAACAAATTCGGACGAAAAATCGGCGTCGACAACGCCTAAATTAAAAAGATTGATTTCCACTTCGGGACCGAACCCTGACAAAAACGGCAGACCGGACAAAGTCCCGATAGGCATTGCCACTCCCCTTTCTTTGAATTTCTCCATTTCTCCACGGATCAGAGCCGTAATTTTTCTTGCGAACATATCCACAGCTACGCTGTTTACCTGAAGTATCGATAAATTCCCGTCCGTATTATATCGCGTGATTACGAAATCGTCGTAATTCTTATCCCGCAGCTCCGCGTCCGTCATGTCGTCGATCGCTTGCGACACGCGCATACGTACGCTTTCGGTCGCAACAGCGGTAATGACCGGAGCGATCCTGCCGAAATAGTACCATAAAAGAAGCCCGAATATCACGGCGAGCGCGACAACGGGCTTGATCCATCCGAATTTTCGTTTCGGCTTGCACTTTGCCACATTATATTATATTCGGCAAGCGCGAAAAAAGTTTGATTATTTTGATTTTGCGTTAAACAGCAGCGTCACGAAATAACTTACCACAACCGCCGCGCCTACGCCGAACGCGGTCTGAATCAGTCCGCCTGCGAACGCACCGAATACGCCGTACTGCATTGCCGCATTTATCGAGCCCTTTGCAAGAGCGGCTCCGAATCCCACGATCGGCACGGCGATACCCGAATGAAATACGTTCAATAACGGTTCGTAAGCGCCGACGGTCTGAAGAATTATTCCGGCTACGAGGAAAATTACAAGTATTCTCGCGGGAGTCAGTTTGGTTTTTACTATCAGAAGCTGCGCTATCGCGCAAAGCAATCCTCCTCCGGCAAATACGGCAAAGTACATGAGCATTACGCCCCACCAGGTTTCGGGATATATCATTTCCATAATTTACGCCTCCAGAATAATTCCGTGACTTATCGACGGAATAGTTTCGCCCTGATATGAAGTAGTCGGACTCATCAGCGCGCCCGTTGCAAGCAGCAGTACGCGTTTGTATTCACCGCTCTTCATTTTCGAAATAATAAACGAATTGAGCACCGCCGCGCTGCATCCCGCGCCCGAACCGCCGCAGTAACATTTCTGTTGCCGGGAGTACATCATTTCGCCGCAGTCGCTGTATCTCTGTCCGAGCTCGAGCCCGCGCTCACGGCATAGGTCGCGCATGATTTCCGCGCCGAGCCGCCCGAGGTCGCCCGTAAATATTGCGTCGAAATCCCTTTCGTCCAGTCCGGTATCGTCGAACGCAGAGATCGGAAGAGCGTCGTGTAGGGAAAGAGTGTGCTTGTCAGTGTAG
>CANDJX010000135.1 GCA_947385185.1 uncultured Clostridia bacterium | reverse complement strand
TCCGGCTTTGACGCACGGCATAATATAATCGTCGCAGAATTCGTCAATAACGTTTTCGATGTACAGTTTGCTCGCGCCGGTGGAAAGCGCGCGTGCTTCCAGACCGTTCAGTTCCTCGGCTTGTCCGCAATCTATGCAGGCACAAATAACGTCGTAGTCGAAATTTTCTTTCAGCCACGGAATGATGGCGGTCGTGTCAAGACCGCCCGAGTATGCAAGTATAATCTTTTCTTTCATTTCGGCTCCTTTTAAGTCAATCACTTGACTTTTCGGTAAGTTTATTATATATTTATAATATAATACTTTTTGTATAAATAATCAACTGTTTGGAGTGGATTTTGATAATTTTAGGGCTTGATCCCGGCTATGCTACGATAGGCTACGGAGTTATAGAAAAATCGGAGCGTGGAGTCGCAGCCGTTGACTACGGCGTTATTACGACTCCGCCCGACGAAACTATTGCGGTAAGGCTGGCAATGATAGACGAGGCAATGTCCGCGATTATGGATAAGTTCTCTCCCGACTGCGTTTCGGTTGAAGAACTGTTTTTCAATACGAACATAACTACGGGCATAAAAGTGGCTCACGCCCGCGGCGTCATGCTCCTTAATGCCATAAAGCATTGCGGAAGATTATACGAATATACGCCGTTGCAAATCAAACAGGCGCTTACGGGCAACGGTCGCGCGACAAAGCATCAGATGCAGTATATGGTCAGAATGGTTCTTCGCCTTGCGACTCCGCCTAAGCCCGACGACGCCGCCGATGCGCTGGCAGCCGCGATTTGCCACGCCAATATGTCGGGAGCGACAAGGAGAGAAATCAAGTAATGTATGCATATTTAAGCGGTACGGTTTCCGAAATAGGCGACGGAATCGCCGTTATAGACGTCGGCGGAGTGGGGTATGAACTCAATATACCCGCGACTCTTGCGTTGTCGCTCAATATCGGCGACAAGGTCAAATTGCCGACATATTTAAGCGTCAGAGAGGATGAAATGAGTTTATTCGCGTTCGGCGATAAAAAAGAAAAAACCGTATTTTTGCGTCTGATCTCGATAAGCGGAATAGGTCCAAAACTTGCATTATCCATTATAGGCGGAATGAGTATCGATAATCTCGTTTCGGCGATTATATCGAAAAATACGTCGGCAATCAACGGGATCAAGGGCGTTGGTAAAAAAACAGCCGAGCGTATAGTCATGGAACTCGGCGAGAAGCTTGACGACCTGGGAATAAATGCGTCGCCGCTACGCACCGAAAAAGCGCTTGACGATAAAGCAAGCGAAGCCGTTGCCGTGCTCGTTGCGCTCGGCTATAAACAGGACGATGCGACGAACGCCGTGCGGAGCGCCTATTCGGACAGTCTGACGGTCAACCAAATCGTACATAAAGCAATAAGCGGGTGAGTATGGACGGAGAAAGATTTATAACAAGCACGAAAATTCAATTGGATAACGAACTCGATTTGACGCTTCGTCCGAAATCTCTGAACGAGTACGTCGGTCAGACTAAGGTCAAGCATAATCTCGAAATATACATCAACGCGGCTTTGTCGCGGCACGAGTGTCTCGATCACGTGCTTTTGTACGGTCCGCCCGGTCTTGGGAAAACAACGATTGCGCACATAATAGCCAATGAAATGGGCGCGGATATTAAGGTTGTAAGCGGTCCCGCACTGAGTTCTATGTTAGACATAGTATCTATTCTGACTGGTATCGAAGAAGGAGACGTTTTATTTATTGACGAGATACATCGCGTAAATAAAACGGTCGAAGAAGCGCTTTATTCCGCAATGGAGGACTTTACGCTCGATATCGTTCAAGGCAAAGGACCGGGCGCAAGGACGATAAAACTTCCGATAAACAAGTTTACTCTCGTCGGCGCTACTACGAGAACGGGAATGCTCACCGGTCCTATGCGCGACCGCTTCGGCGTCATATGCCGTCTCGAGCCGTATTCGAAAGAAGATCTGAAAACCATTATCCTTCGTTCGTCCGGCATACTCGGCGTGGGAATCGACGATGATGCTTGCAACGAATTGGCTATGAGGTCGCGCGGAACGCCGAGAATCGCCAACAGAATACTGAAACGTGTTCGGGATTTTGCGCAGGTGATAGGCGACGGACGCATAACTCTTGCTATCACCGATAAGGCTTTGACTTGTATCGGGGTGGACAAACTCGGACTCGACGATAACGACAGATCCGTTCTCGAGGCGCTCGCGGTAAAATTCGGAGGAAAGCCCGTCGGGCTCGATACGCTTGCCGCGGCAACGAACGAGGATGCGGGTACAATCGAGGACGTTATTGAACCGTATCTGATACAGCTCGGTTTTGTGGCAAGAACTCCGCGGGGCAGGATTGCTATGCCGCAAGCGTTTGAGCACCTCGGGCTTGTGCCGCCCGACGACGTGTAAAGGAGACTTCGACCGACGAATGAAAACTTCGGATTTTTATTATGATTTGCCTGAAGAACTGATTGCCCAAACTCCGGTCGAACCGAGAGATTCTTCGAGATTATTGGTATATGACAGAAATACAGGCAAGATCGAACACCGACATTTTCGGGATATAACGGATTATCTTACGTCAAACGACGTGCTTGTGATAAACAATACAAAAGTTATACCGGCGCGAATTTTCGGAACCGGGGACGAAACCGGTTGTAAGGTGGAATTTTTATTGCATAAGCGCCTGTCCGTCAACGAGTGGAAAGCGCTTTGCAAACCCGCAAAAAAGGCGAAAATAGGATCGACGTTTCATTTCGGCGACAGACTGTCGTGCGTGATCGAAGGAATCGGCGATATGGGGGAACGAACGGTACGATTCATGTTTGACGGCGTGTTCGAAGACGCGCTTTCGGAAGTCGGACAAATGCCGTTGCCGCCTTATATTCACGAAAAATTAAAGGATGGGTCGAGGTATCAGACGGTATACGCCGATCGGGAAGGATCATGCGCGGCTCCTACCGCGGGTTTACATTTTACGCCCGAACTTCTCGGAAAGCTCTCCGATAAAGGCGTCGGGATCGTTGACGTTTTGCTTCACGTGGGGCTCGGTACTTTTCGTCCGGTGCAGTCCGAAAATGTGGAAGAACAAGATTTAACGAAAGATAGTTGATATATCAATACACGATATATAATGCTTTTTAGATTGCAATTTGGTTAATATGCATTGTTACAGA
>CANDJX010000134.1 GCA_947385185.1 uncultured Clostridia bacterium | reverse complement strand
TGAACCCCGGACAAACCGGTTATGAGCCGGTTGCTCTAACCAACTGAGCTAAAGGCCCTTGAGCATTTTGCAGACCCTTTTTTCGCCTGCCTAAGTAATATACTATATCGAAGCCCCCGAAGTCAAGGAAAAACACATATTTTTTTCGATTTTTTCAGGCAAATTTTTTTTGCGGTCTTTTCGACAGAACTCCTTAACCTTTGCCAATATATTCCGTTATTCATTACCTTAATTGCGTTAAAATGGTTTCACGACAAATGCGGGAGATAATCGAAAAATGGAAGTACATTATGACAGACGAGGAAGTACCCTTACGGTCATGCTGTTCGGCGAACTCGACGAGAACAGCGCTCCGACCGTGCGTAATTCCCTTGACGAAAATATAACGCCTGCGGACACCAAACGGGTCGTACTCGACTTATCCGGGCTATCGTTCATGGATTCGACGGGTATCGGCGTTCTCGTAGGCAGATACAGAAAATTCAGAAGCAAATCGATAGCGTTTTTTATCTCGGAACCGAATGCGACCGTTGATAAAATACTCAAGCTGTCCGGAATATATACAATTATGCCGCCGATTCAGACGGCGTAGGAGAACAGAATGGAAAACCGAATGACATTGAAATTGCCTGCCATCGGCAAAAACGAAGCGCTTGCACGCAGTATAGTTGCGGCGTTCGCCGTAGAACTCAATCCGACGACCGACGAGCTCGGCGACGTAAAGACCGCCGTAAGCGAAGCGGTCACGAACAGTATAGTCCACGGCTATCCGAACGGTGGCGGAGACGTGGAAATAAACGCAGCCATAGACGGAGAAACCTTACATATAGAAGTGCTCGACCGCGGGATCGGTATTCCCGACATCGAAGCGGCCCTTCAGCCATTTTATACGACCAAGGAAAACGAAGAACGTTCGGGTATGGGATTTACGGTTATGGATTCTTTTATGGACAGTCTTAAAGTGGAGAACCGTGACGGCGGAGGACTGAGGGTCACTATGGAAAAATCGTTCGAGCGAAAGATCGCAGGAGATTAAATGCTTCAACAAGACGAAATAACAAGACTGATAAAAGCGGCGCAAAACGGTGACGAAACGGCAAAGACTACCCTGCTTGCCGAAAATTCCCCACTGATAAAAAGTATTATCAGGCGTTATAAGGGACGCGGAATAGAATATGACGATCTCTATCAGCTCGGCTGTATAGGCTTTCTGAAAGCGATAAAGAATTTTTCGTTCGAGTTCCGGGTGAAATTTTCGACTTACGCAGTCCCGATGATCATGGGCGAAGTAAAGAGGTATCTGCGCGACGACGGATATATAAAGATCTCCCGGTCTGTCAAAAGCGACGCAATAAGGATAAACGCGTATATCGAAAAATATAAGCAGGAACATCAGGAAGCGCCTACGATCGATACGATCTCAAAAGAATTCGATATGGATCCGCGCGACGTCGTTTTTATTCTCGACAGCTCCAAAATGCCCGTTTCGATATACGAAAACACCGACGACGAAAAAGGTCAGCAAATAATAGATAAGATTTCCTCCGACGACAACGAAAACGACAATATTGACAAAATACTGTTGAAAGACATTATAAATTCTCTGCCCGAACGCGACAAAAAAATAATTATACTGCGATATTTCCGAGGTTCTACGCAATGCGAAGTGGCGAGAATTATGGGCGTTTCGCAAGTACAGGTGTCAAGAATCGAAAATAAAATACTAAGCCTTATGAAAAGCGAATTCGGTAAAGGCGAGCCTCGTATCTCATGACGTGGACTCGCCTTTTCATACTGTGCCAGACATAATTATCAATATAATCAAGCTAAAACGGATCATCTCCCCGACTTGTTGCGTAAGTAATGACGTACACTTTCTCCGCCTTACCGAGCCTCAGCATTTTTGCGCATTCGTTTACGGTCGCGTGCGTGGTGGCCACGTCATCGACGAGCAGTATGGTTTTGCCTTTTACGTTTTCACCCGAAAGCGCAAAAGAGCCTTCAAGACTTTTGATTCTTTCCTCTCTCCCGAGTTTTGTAGTCGTTCTTTTGGCATAAGTAATCTTTTCAAGCGCAGATACGACAGGTTTACCGAACGCTTCGCCGATATGACCGGCGATCAATTCGGATTGATTGTATCCTCTTTTGCGCGCACGCTTTTTATGCAACGGAACGTAAGTAACAACGTCGAAATTCCAACCCGCGCGTTTTACGGTTTCCGCCATTTCATGCGCCATGAGCTTTGCGACGTACGGTTTATTGCCGTACTTGATTTTCCAAACGACTTTCTTGACGTTTTCGTCGGCATATTCAAACGGAGCGCGAGCCGCGCCGAAATACCACAGATCTCTTTTCAGACATCCGTCGCAATATTTCCGCAATCCGTTGTGAAGGGATGCGCCGCAGATTTCGCAATAATGTTTTACGCGTTTCGGTTCGCACTTTTCGCAGAATCCGTTCGGGCTGTCTTTCGGCAGTTCATTCGAGCAAATTACGCAACAAAGCCCGTCGGGATAGACGAGCTTTGTAAAAATGCGTTTGACGATATTCATTATTTCGAGTAATTGGCAACGGCGAGAGTATCGCGGGCTATCACGACTTCCTCGTCCGTAGGGATTATAAACACTTTGACTTTCGAGCGTTTTGCGGATAACTCGATGATTCCGTCCGACTTATAAGCATAGTTCAGCTTGTTGTCGAAATCGACGCCGAGATAATCAAGCCCCGTCAGCACGCGTTCGCGGACTTCGGGCGTATGTTCGCCTATTCCCGCCGTAAACGCAATCACGTCTACGCCGTTCATAACCGCGGCATATGCGCCGATATACTTTTTAACCCGATACGAAAACATATCGATGGCGAGCAGAGCGCGGGAATTTCCGTGTTCTGCGGCGGCAACGAGATCCCTGAAGTCGCTGCTTACTCCGCTTATCCCCTTTACGCCGCAATCTTTATTGAGATAATTGATAGCCTGACTTACATCCCACCCCTTTTTATTGCAAAGATACTGAACTACGGACGGATCTATATCGCCGCTGCGCGTGCCCATAATAAGTCCCTCGAGCGGCGTAAATCCCATCGTCGTATCCACGCACTGCCCGTCTTTGACCGCGGACAGGCTCGCGCCGTTGCCGAGATGGCACACGACAAGTTTCAGTTTCTTTGTGCCCATGAGTTTTGTAACTTAGATCGGAAGAGCGTCGTGTAGGGAAAGAGTGTGCTTGTCAGTG
>CANDJX010000133.1 GCA_947385185.1 uncultured Clostridia bacterium | reverse complement strand
GATTCCTGTAAGTGACTGGAGTTCAGACGTGTGCTCTTCCGATCTCTTCTCATCTGTCATAATGATTTTGCAGAAAGCCGGTAATTTGTATGGAAATGATACTATGTCAGACATAGTACTATGGTTTTTTCGGAGATTTTGCGATATTTGCAAGCGATTTTTCTTTAATTTACTGCTTTTGATTATATCCGAAATTTTTTCGGAAATACTCGCGCTTTTCGTCAGATGGAGTACGTCGCCCGTTCTGATATTACCGCGGCATATGATTTTTCCGCCAGAACAGATCGCGCTTCCCACTTCACGCCCTTTCCGTAATATCTTGAAACCGTCTCCCGAGTTTGCTTTATACTCGGGGCGAATGAATATTTCGTTCCCTTTTATTTTATCGACTCTGCCGAGCTCGAGCCCGATGTGGTTTTGCTGCACCGGGTATATTATATCGGGACGGTCGTCGTCGATATACGCTTTGGAAAAATTTCCGCGATTAAACACGACTTCGAGCAGTTGCATATCGTTCGGCTTTGTTTTCCCCGACAAAGCTCGTTTATAAACGTCGCAAACGGTTCCGACATATTCCGTGCTCTTTAATCTGCCTTCGATTTTCAACGAATCGACACCTGTTGCGGATAATCTTTTGAGTTCGGAAAGCATACAAATATCTTTCGCGGACAAAAGATATCCGTTTATCGTTCTCTTCCCGTCCGTAAGCGTATATTTTTTTCGGCAAAGCTGCAGACATTTTCCGCGATTGCCGCTATATCCGGATACCATTGCGGAAAAGTAACAGTTGCCCGAAAAAGACACGCAATGCGCTCCGTGAACAAACATTTCTATTTCAAGCGACGTATTCTTTTTGATCTTTTCTATATCTGCCGGAAGCGTTTCTCTTGCAAGGACCACTCTGTCAAAACCGAGCTTCTCCGCCATTTTCGCGCCCGGAAGATTGTGTACGCCCATTTGCGTGCTCGTATGAAACGAAACGTCGGGAAACAATTCGGCAAGTTTTATATAAAGTCCGAGATCCTGCACGAGAATCGCGTCTATTCCGGCGCTTTTTGCCATACGGACGGTTTCTTCCGCCGCCGAAAGCTCGAAAGTCTTTATCAGAGTATTAAGCGTTAGATATACTCTTACGCCTCTTTCGTGGCAATACGAAACAGCAAGGCGAAGCTGTTCTTCCGAAAAATTGTCCGCCTTGCTGCGCGCATTGAATTCTTTGGTCCCGAGATATACCGCATCCGCGCCGCAAGCGACCGCGCTTTCAAGCGCTTCCATATTCCCTGCAGGAGCGAGAAGTTCCATTATCTGAGCCGAGCTCCGAATTCCGTTTTAAGACGATCTATCGCCGCGACCATCATTTTTTGAATATCCGAATCGTTAAGCGTTTTTTCCACGGATCTGAATCGAAGCGAGAAAGCGATGCTCTTATACCCCTTTTCTATCTGCTCGCCTTTATATATGTCGAACAGCTTAATTTCCTCGAGATCCGACCCGCAAGCCGATTTTACGGCGTCGATCATATCTCCGACGAAACAGTCGTCGCTCGCTATTACGGCGAGATCTCTGTTTACGCACGGGAATTTCGATATAGGCGAATATTTTACATCAACGTTGCATAATTCGAGTAGCGGTTCGAGATCAAGTTCGGCAATAAACAATTTACCCGTAACGCCGTAGTTTTCGCAAACGGTGGGATGAACCTCTCCGAAACTGCCTATCTGCGAATCGTTAAAGAAAATATCGGCGCTGATTCCGGGATGAAGATACGGCTGTTTGCTGTAAGCGATGCGACAGTCCGCGCCGAACCGTTCAAGCACGGCGGATACGGCGTTTTTAATTTCATAAAAATCGTCGCCGTTGCCCGCAAAACCGATAGAAAGCGTATTTTTTTCCGTCGGAAGTCCGCCCGGCTTATCGGGAATATACACCCTGCCGAGTTCAAACAGTCTGAAATCGTCGTTTCCCCTCGATTTATTGAGCGCCATCGTCATAAGCATACTGTGAGTAAGCTGAGTGCGCATGACGGCGGTATCTTCGTTAAGCGGGTTTTTCAGTCTGAGCACCTTTCGTCTCGGATCTTTCGCCGACAGTTGCAATAAATCATGGCAATTATCGTTTACGAACGAATACGTCATGATTTCGTACGCTCCGAGACCGCATAATATTTCTTTGACTTCGGCAATGCGCTTATCGCGCGCAGACAGTCCGCCTATCGTGCACGCCGCGGTTTTCAGGAACGTGGGTCTGATGTTGTCATAACCGTAATATCTTATCACTTCTTCGGACAGATCGGCGAAATCCTCTATATCTTCCCTGTAAAGCGGTATGGTGCATATCAGTCTGTCCGCCTGCGTTTCGACTTTTATATCGAGTGATTTCAATATTTTTTCCACCGATTTTTTGTCTATGTCGATACCGATAATAGACGAAATCTGTTCCGCCGTGGTATTGATGACTTTCGGCTTCGGTTCGGGAATTCCGGCGTCGGATCTGACGTCGACGATTTTTCCGGCTTTCAATTTATACACAAGCGCCAAAGCGCGCTCGCGTCCGGCGTCGGCGCTCGAATAATCGACGCCCTTTTCGTATCTCGCCGAAGAATCGGATCTAAGACCGAGTTTTCTCGACGTAACGCGGATGCTTTTTCTTTCAAAAACCGCCGCTTCGAGGAATACCGTTTCCGTATCCTCCATAATTCCGGAATACTCCCCGCCCATTACGCCCGCTATCGCGACGGGCTTTTTCGAGTCCGCGATAACAAGCATATCAGACGAGAGCCTATACTCTTTACCGTCAAGCGCCGTAATTGTTTCTCCGCTTTTTGCCGTACGAACAACTATGCCTTTGTCAATATATCTTACGTCAAAAGAATGCAGCGGCTGACCGACCTCGTACAAAACGTAATTTGTAATATCGACGATATTATTTATCGGACGAACGCCGACAAGTCTGAGCCGATCCCGCATCCATTTCGGGCTTTTTTCGATTTTTACGTCTTTTATCAGGCGTCCGGTATATCGCGAACATATTTCGGACTCGATTTCGACGGTCGGCATATATTCACCCGCATAAGCGACCGTATCGTATTTATTTACAGACGGACGGAATTTAACGCCCATCGCCGCTGCGACTTCTCTTGCAAGCCCCACTATCGACTGACAGTCGGGACGATTCGCTGTCACGGAAACGTCAAGTACGTATTCGTCCATGCCGAGCGTTTTGCGGATATCCTGTCCGAGCGGCGTATCTTTCGGCAGTTGCAGCAGACCGTCCACTTCCGCTCCGTCGATAACGCTGTCGTCGATC
>CANDJX010000132.1 GCA_947385185.1 uncultured Clostridia bacterium | reverse complement strand
CGAGACCGGAAGCGTAAGCGAGGACATCGCCGCAATGCGCGACGAGCTTGCCGCTCTCCGCGAACAGATAGGCGAACTTAATTTCATGCCCGCGGAAGCGCAGAGCGTTCAGCCCATAGCCGAGACCGGAATTACGAGCGCGGATATGACCGCGGTGCGCAACGAACTTGCCGCGCTTCGCAGTGAAATAACCGATCTCAAAATAGAAACGTCGGTTCCCGCTCCCATGACGCGTGCGGAAGTGCCGGAATACGTCGATGAAGACGACGGCAAGACCGAAGCGATGCTTACGGGTATTTACGAAAACGTACGCCAGATGCGCGAAGATCCGGATTACAGCGTTATGAGCGAAATACTCGCTTTGCGCGAAGAATTCCAGCTTCTCAAAGAGCGTCTTGAAAAGAGCGCCGCGCCTATGGAGCAGCCCGCTCCCGCTTCGGTCATGGCGGAGATCCGCACGTTGCGCGATCAGATTTTCGCGATCAATATGGCGACCGTATCCGACGGCGAACAGCAGTCTTACGAAAGCTATAACAATATCATAGTAGACGAGCTCGGCGCGGTGCGCGACGAACTTGCTTCGTTGCTTTCGATCGGTACGGACGGCATAACCGTCGATACCACGGCGATCACGTCAAAACTCGACGAGGTCAAAGCGCTCATGAGCGAGGCGCGCGACGCCGCCGAAGAATATAAGCGTCACGCCGAGTCCAACGAGATAGAACTGCTTAAAAAGACGATTGCCGATCAGAAAGAAACCCAGGCTACCATGTTCGATCTCATGAATAAAATGATGGCGAAACTCGAGAAGCAGGAAGAGCGCTCGGCGCGCGTCGAACAGCTCACCGACAAACTCGAAAAAGGCGCGCTCGAAAGCAACGATAACGCGCGTCGCGAGATGCAGCACGAAATCGCTAACATCAAATATACGCTTGACGTTATGCAGGGCGCGGATAACGATGCCGACGCCGATCTCGAATCTTCGATCGACAAACTGAAAGCGGAACTTTCGCAGATAGCCGGAATAATGGATAGCGTGTCGATCCCGCAGATCGATACCGCGGAGTATAAAGAGCCGAAAAAAACTGCCGCGAAAAAGACGACGAGGTCCAAAACTTCGGGATCGGGCAGATCCGGATCGGGCAAGACCGCGGCAAAGAAAAAGACGGGAACGTCGAAAACGCGTTCGACCGGGAAGAAAAAGCAGTAATATCGACATATTCGATACAGACCGTACACAAAGACGGGATCCGAAGCGATTCGATCCCGTCTTTTATGTTGCGTAACCGTTTTTCGGAATTTTGCATAGCATAGATTAAAGACCGGAAAGGGGCGCGTGCAAATGATAATTCTTACCATTCTCGCCGTAAGCATGGACGCTTATGTCGCAGGAATATCTCTGGGCGGCTACGAGCACGTCGGCGGATTGAAATTATTATACATATCTTCGTATTCGTTCGTGTTGCCGCTTATTGCGATTGCGCTCAAGAGTTTTATTCCCTTAGGCGCGGATTGGCTTAATTTTATCAGCGCAAGCATACTTATATTATTGGGACTTAAGGGCGTTGTACCCGAAAAATGCGAGTGCGGGCTTATCGAACGTCGCGAACTGCCCGAGCTCGGCATTGCTTACATGACGCTGCTCGGGATCTCGCTTTCGGTGGATACGGCATTCGGCGCGATTGCGGCAGGCGACGCTATCGAACCTGCATTGCCGTTTATTTTACTTGCCACTCATTTTGCGCTCATCACGCTCGGCAAAGCGACGGCGAAACTTCTGGCGTTCGCGAAAGGGATTTCGCGGCTGGCGAGCGCCTGTCTGATCGTGATAGGCTTACTGCGGTTTATATAGTCATACGGAGGCTGACATGAATAATAACGATAAATACATAGTGCGCGGCGGCAATCGTCTGTACGGAGAAGTGGAAGTGCTTGCGGCAAAAAATTCCGTTTTGCCGATTATCGCCTGTTGCATAACCGTATGCGGCGAAGTGCGTTTGCGCAATATCGAGCCGCTTACCGATATTCAAAATATGTTGCTTATTCTCGGCAGTCTCGGCGGAACGTATTTCTTCGACGGATCCGATCTTATTATCGATTGCAGAAAACTCAACAAGCATTCGGTCAGTCGCAATCTTACGGGGGCTTTGCGGTCGTCCGTCTTTATTCTCGGTCCGCTCGTATCGAAATTCCGTCGCGCGGAAATAAGTTATCCGGGCGGATGCGACATAGGACTTCGCCCCATAGATCTTCATCTCGACGGATTGAAAAATCTCGGCGTTCTCATAAACGAAAGCGAAGAAAAAATTGTCTGCGACGGGAAAGGGCTGCATGCGGGGCTTGTACGGCTGGCGTTCCCGAGCGTGGGCGCGACCGAAAACCTTATAATGGCGGCGACACTTACGGACGGAACTACTGTAATACATAATGCTGCGGCAGAACCCGAAATTGTCGATCTGCAGAATTTTATAAACGCTATGGGCGGAAGCGTCCACGGCGCGGGCACTGGTACGGTGATCGTGGACGGCGTGAAATCTCTGCACGGCGGCGAGTACGCGCCGATAGGCGATCGTATAGTCGCGGGAACTTATCTTATCGCAGGGGCGATGTGCGGAGGGAAAGTCACAGTACGCGGCGTTCGTTCGGATCGTCTGCTTGCGCTTACCGAAAAACTCCGCGCGGCGGGAACGACCGTGACCGAGCGTATCGACGCCGTGACGGTGGAAAGCTCGGGAAAACTCAATATGCTCCGCAAGGTGGAAACGCAGCCGTATCCCGGTTTTCCGACCGATCTTCAGGCGCCCGTAAGCGCCATGATGGCTTGCTCGAAGGGTCGGGGATATATTATAGAAAATCTGTTCGAAAATCGTTTCAGACACACGGCAGAGCTTAATAAGATGGGCGCCGATATAGTGGTATGCGGTCGCGCGGCGACGGTGCGCGGTTGTACCTTGCACGCCGCGGAAGTTATGGCGGAGGATCTTCGCGGCGGCGCGGCGCTCGTGCTTGCGGCGCTTAAAAGCGAAGGAACCTCGGTCGTATCCGGACTCAGGCATATAGACAGGGGATACTATAAACTCGAGGAAAAAATAACCTCTCTCGGAGGAATGATAAAACGAGTCGAAAATTCTTGCGTTTGACGATTTTGTTTGTTATAATATAATATGTGAGAAATAAGAGACTGATAATTTTATTATCCGTTCTGGGCGGTATAGTCGCGATCGTTATCATAATGAGCGCGGTTTTCACCGTATACGATACCGAGGCGGAATGCACTACGCTTTACGGCGAGAACGGCGATATGTATCAGACTATTCTTACCGTCAACAGGCAGGTTTCGGACGTCGCGGACGAGTTCAGATTTCA
>CANDJX010000131.1 GCA_947385185.1 uncultured Clostridia bacterium | reverse complement strand
CTACACTGACAAGCACACTCTTTCCCTACACGACGCTCTTCCGATCTCAGCTTATGGGATAAATTATCATAAGCAAGATAAAATTGTCGGGATACGCGGCGGCGACGGTGAATATCCACACTATACGGAGCACACACGAACCGAGCACGGTCAACGCCGCGGGCAGCATAGAGTGTCCTACGGCGCGGAGAGCCGAGCCGCTTATCTCGTATATGCTCGTCAGCATTTCGAAAACGAGCACGTACCGCATTCGCGTCAACGCATATTCTATGACTTCGGGGTCGCCGGTGTATATCCTTATAAACAGCCGACCGCCGAAAGTGAAAGTCAACGACAGTACCGTGCTAATCGCGAGCGACGACAGCATATTCATCCAAAATATTTTGCGGCAACGATCGTGCAGTCCCGCCGCGTAATTCTGCCCGACGAACGTAACGGTCGCCTGCGCAAACGCGCTTACGAAAAAGTAGACGTAATATTCGAAATATATCGCGTCGCCCGACCCCGCCATAGCTTTGTCGCCGAAACCGTTTATCGCGGTCTGTATGCAGACGTTGGAAAGCGAAAACACCATGCCCTGGATACCCGCGGGAATACCTATCCTGAAAATTTCGGCAAGATATTCCTTTCTTATCTTCGATTTACCGAACTTTATTCTGAGCATAGGGTCGCCGCGCATGATGAATATAAACACGATCGCGGCGCTCACCGCGTCTGCGATAACCGTGGCGATCGCAACGCCTGCGACGCTTAAACCGCAACCCGCGACGAAAAGCAGGTTCAGTCCTATATTGAGCACGCCCGAAATCACGAGCGCATACAACGCCTTTCTCGTATCGCCCACGCTTCTGAGTATCGCCGCACCGAAATTGTATACCATTACGAACGGCATACCTATAAAGTATATTCTGAGGTACAGCGTCGCGAGTTCTATAACGCTGTCCGGAGTCTGCATAAGCGTCAGAATGGGCGCAGCAATAGCAATACCGAGCAAGAGAAGAAAGACACCGCTTGTTACGGCGATGACCATGGCTGTGAATATTATATTATGTATGCTTTCCGTCCTGCCCTTGCCAATATATTTTGCAACGGTGACGGTCACTCCCACCGAAATACCGGTGAACAGATTGATCATGAGGTTGATAAACGCCCCGTTACTGTTCACCGCCGCCTGCGCGTTGCTGTCCACGAACCAACCGACGACTGCTACATCGGCGGAATTGAACAGCTGTTGCAGTATGCTACTGAGCGCAAGCGGCACTGCGAATATCAGTATTTTTTTCAGAAGAGGTCCGTGCAACATATCCGTTTGCACGGTTTTACGCCCGCTAAAAGACATAATTTCCTTCTTTATTTATTATTGAGCATATACCGCGGATCCGTCTTTACGCCGCTTTTTTGCGGACTATGACGGGATCTGCCGAACCGAGCAAAAATTCCTTAGTCACCGTGATTTTTTCGATCGTTTTATCCGACGGGCTCGAATACATAAGTCCGAGCATGGAGTTCTCTATTATCGTGCGTAATCCGCGCGCGCCGGTATTGAGTTCTATGGCTTTGTCGGCGATCGCCTCGATCGCGCTTTCCTCGAACTCGAGCTTTATACCGTCCAGTTCGAACAGCTTTTCATACTGCTTTATAAGCGCGTCTTTCGGCTTCGTAAGGATCGAAACGAGCGCGGCGCGGTCGAGCGCGTCCAGACTTACGGTCACCGGAACGCGTCCGACGAACTCGGGAATAAGCCCGAATTTGATAAGATCCTGCGGCTGCACTTCTTTGAGCGATTCGCTCACGTTCGTTTCGTGCTTGCTCTTTACGTTACCGCCGAAGCCCATGGAGCTTCCGTCCTTACGCTGTTCGACGATCTTTTCCAGTCCGACGAACGCGCCGCCGAAAATAAAAAGAATATTGGTCGTATCGATCTGTATGCACTCCTGTTGAGGATGCTTACGTCCGCCCTGAGGAGGAACGCTCGCCACCGTGCTTTCGATGATTTTCAAAAGCGCCTGCTGTACGCCCTCTCCGGACACGTCGCGCGTGATCGACGTATTTTCGCTTTTGCGCGAGATTTTGTCGATCTCGTCAATATATACTATGCCTATCTCGGCGCGCGGAATATCGTAATCGGCGTTCTGGATCAATTTCAGGAGTATGTTTTCCACGTCCTCGCCGACATACCCCGCTTCGGTAAGCGTCGTTGCGTCTGCGACGGCAAACGGCACGTTGAGTATGCGCGAAAGCGTCTGCGCAAGGAGCGTTTTGCCGCAACCGGTAGGTCCGAGCATGAGTATATTGCTCTTTTTAAGCTCGAACTCGGGTTTTTTCCCGCTTCCGTTCTTTTTGAGCTTTGCGTCCTTACCCGCTTCCGAATTGTAATTTATACGTTTATAGTGATTGTAAACCGCGACGGACAGCGCGATTTTTGCTTCGTCCTGTCCCACGATATAATCGTCGAGCGCCGCTTTGATTTCCATCGGAGTGGGCAGGCTCGGTAATACCGAGGACGTCGGACCGCCGTCCTGCTCCTCGAACAAAAGGTCGCAGCAAAGGTCTACGCAGTCGCCGCATATACAAACGCCGCTCGGCGCGGAAATGAGCTTTCCCACCTCGTGCTCGCTTTTGCCGCAAAATTCGCAATGTCTGGTTTCGTCGAATATATCCAATTATTAACCTCGCTTCTCGAAGATCTTGTCGATCAATCCGTATTCGAGCGCTTCCTGCGCGCTCATGTAATGATCTCTTTCCACGTCTTTTTCCACTTCTTCAAGCGGCTTCGAGCAATTTTCGGACAGTATGCGGTTCATCTTCTTTTTGATTTTCATGATATGTTCCGCCTGTATCATTATATCGGTCGCCTGACCCTGCGCGCCGCCGAGGGGCTGATGGATCATGATCTCGCTGTTGGGCAGACTGATACGCTTGCCTTTCGCACCCGCGCTGAGCAGGAACGCGCCCATGGACGCCGCCATGCCTACGCAAATGGTCGAAACGTCGGGACGGATAAAGTTCATCGTATCGTATATGCCCATGCCCGCGGTGACCGAACCGCCCGGAGAATTTATATACAGACTGATGTCTTTGTCCGGATCTTTGGCTTCGAGATATATAAGCTGAGCAATCACTATGTTTGCGCTGACGTCGTTGACTTCGCCGTTAAGAAATACTATGCGATCCTCGAGCATTCTCGAATAAAGATCGTATGAACGTTCGCCGCGGTTGGTCTGTTCGACAACCATAGGCACAAGGTCGTTTATGATTTGCATTTGGATTACCTCCGTTATTTCTATTTAACTATGTCCGTATCGTCCGTATTTTATTCCGCCGGTCGGTGAAATATTATTCTTTCGTTTCGGTTTCGGGTTTTTTCGCGGCGGTTTTCGGCGTTTTCTTTGCGGAGGGTTAGATCGGAAGAGCGTCGTGTAGGGAAAGAGTGTGCTTGTCAGTGT
>CANDJX010000130.1 GCA_947385185.1 uncultured Clostridia bacterium | reverse complement strand
CGTCCGTTCCAGCCGCGCGAACAGTATCACCGCAAGCAAAACGCCTACGGCAAGTTTGGCGACGATCAGAAGCGGCGTAGGAAGCATCCAGAACGGATAAGTAATACTGAGAGCGGTCCCTATGACCGACGCGGCGAGAGTCCGACGCTTATGTATTCTTTTCCCCGCGATCGCATACGACAGACCCGCAATCGACGCCGTAAGAACGAGATTATCGATAATTACGAACTCGATGTAAACCTTCATTGACGAAAGTGTAACATACGGATAAAGGAAAGTAATCTACATTGTTGTCGAAGGAATAAAGAAAAGAGAAAACGCGCGTTTTCGTTTCCGCGCGTTCAGACAAAAAAATGCTCCCGCCGTAAAAATCGGAAGCATTTGCGTTTATATTACCCGGTATTATTTTCGGTTACGGTTGTTGCGCGTTTCTTTGAGCCATGCGGGGACGTCGTCGTCATCATCGTCGTCGATATTGACGCGGCTGCCCGAAGCGCCGAGTCGCTCGCGAGGCGGCGGATTCACTATTCCGACGGGCTTGGACTTATTCATTTCCAATATATCGGTATAATCGTGCGTCGGCTGAGGCTGAACCGGTTTGCTCGGCTGTACCGTCGCGGCGTTGGCGTTCTGCCCCAGACCTGTGGCGATGAGCATGATCTCCACGTCGTGAGGAAGATCGTCGCGGAAGTCGAAACCGAATATTATATTCGCGTCTTTATGTACGACCTCTTTTACGAGCACCGCCGCTCTGTCGATTTCTTCGAGAGTAACGTCGCGTTTGGCTTTGACGTATAACATAACGCTCGTGGCGTTGCTGATTTTCGTATCCTGCAAAGTTATTCCGACTGCTTCTCTGACCGCCGTCATGACCCTGTTTTCTCCGCTTCCGCTCCCTATGCCGAGGTATGCGCGCCCCATACTGCGCAGCACCGTGCAAAGATCCGCAAAATCTATATTAAGAGCCTGCGTATTGAGGATAACGTCGCTGATACCGAGTATGCACTGGCGAAGAACTCCGTCGGCGTATGCGAAAGCGTCCGCCATCGAAGCATGGTTGGATATGGAAACGAGTTTTTCGTTGGATACGACTATGTACGAATCGACGACGCGGGAAAGATTTTCGATTCCGATCTCGGCATTGACTATTCTGTGTTTGCCCTCGAGATAAAAAGGTTTGGTAACCACGGCAACGACAAGTTTACCGAGCTCTTTGGCGATCGAAGCGACTACGGGAGACGCGCCCGTGCCCGTGCCTTTGCCCATGCCCGCGGTGATGATGACGAGATTCGCATTCTGAAGAAATCTTTTTATGACTTCTCGGCTTTCCTCCGCGGCGCGTTGCCCGACGTCGGGGTTTGCACCCGCGCCGAGTCCTTGCGTAAGTTTCTCGCCTATCTGGATAAGGATGGGCGCTTTGGATTTACGCAAATCCTGAATATCGGTATTGATCGCGATGAAGTCGACTCCTTTGAATTGACTTTCCATCATTCTGTTAATGGCGTTTCCGCCCCCTCCGCCTACGCCGACGACGGCAATTTTGGAGGTGGGCATAACTATTTCGCTGTTGTAATCGCTCATTTTCAGCTCCTTTTATCTTCCGAAAAGACGGGCGAAAAAGCCCTTTTTATTCGACGGTCCGTCAGATCCGAGAACCATATCCATAAGTCCGAAAGTCGTCGAAAGATGCGGTTTATTATACTGCGGTTGCTTCGGCTTTGCGATTTCGATATGCCTGTCCAATTTCTTCGACAGGTAATCGCGCGCGCCGTTCATATACGAAACGCCTCCGCCGGTCAGATAATAACTCGCCGACGACGGAATATCGCACGACATCAGGCACGATCCGATCGTGCGCGCAAGTTTATCGAGTTTGAATTTCACTATATCGTTTACAAGTTTTGCCGGATACGACATCGCCCTGTCTTTCGCCATTATATCGTACGTATCGCTCTCCGCGAATTCGAGATTGAGAACGACTTTACGCTTGAGCTTTTCCGCGAGCGAAAAACGGATGCCGAACGCGTCGCGCAGCTCTTTGGCGATATGTCCGCCGCCGAACGGCATACTGAACTGGCGAAGGACGCCGTCGCCGCGCGCAACGATCACATCGGTAACTATATATCCGACGTCGATCAGAACGGCGTATCTGTCGCGCACAAAGTCGTCGAAAAGATAAAGCGATTCGGCAAGCACCGTGCTTACATATTCGTGGGACTCTATGCCGAGTTCGTTCAAAATACGGTCGAACCTGTCCGTAAAGCTTTTTTCCGCAAGGACATACGAAACGAATCCCGAAATCCTCGACGCTGCCATACCGACGGGCTGGATCAATTTGCGGTCGTCGCCGAGAGTATAAAAAACGGGCTGACTGTTGATGAGCACGTACTCCGGGCTGTCCTCGAACGTGTCGCCCTGAGCGAACAGCTCGTCGACGTCGGCTTCGACGATACGGCGTTTACGGCCGAGAGATTTCGCCACTTCTTTGCACTGCGTCACGGTAAACTGTCCGGGCACGCCGACATAAATATGGCGTATCTTGATATGCGCGTCGGACTGGGCAAGCGAAATCGCCCGACCTACCGCGTTTACCAGTTCATCGGGCCGATACCATTCTCCGTCCTCGTATCCGGCGTATTCGCATTCGCCGATACCGCGGACGTTTATGGTATTGTTGACTCCCCGGGATCCGACCATTACGGTGATCTTCAAGGAGCCTATATCCATTATCGCTATTTCTTCTGCCACTTTCGCGCCTTCTGTCCTTACGTCTTTACACCTGTTTTATAATACTATATCTTGTATTATAAAATATTATTTCTCCGCTGTCAAGAAATCGTTTGCCTATTTACGCGGAAATAAATCTATTATAAGTCACTTTATCGGGATTGCCGTCGGATATGGTCGCGACGCCGCGAATAAGATTGGCGTCCGGAGTGTCCGAACCGACGTACCACGACACCATTGTACGCACCATTTCGGGGAGCTTTTCTATATCGTTCGTAAGCAGTCTGAATGTGACGCCACGGCGCATACGAACGGTCACGCGTCCGCGCGTATGCAGTTCGGAAAAATCCACGTGTTGATATGCCGCGCGATCGAACACGCGGCTGCCCTGCACGTTCACCAGCGCTGCGGACAGATCGAACACGGACGCAATCGCCCGCATATCGTCGCAATCGGACGACGAATAAATATGCCGACCTACGGCGCTTCCGTCCGGCTGATTTACGGGCGTGACGCGCACTATCGTATCGCTGTAATGTCCGTTGCCGCTGTCGGTACGGTCGTAATCCGATACGGAAAGTATTTTCCCGCCGACCCCGGTCACTGCGTATTTGTCGCCGATCCTGAACTGCAGATCCTCAGTAACGAGCCTGTATTTTACGATAATCTTATTCGGAAAAATGCTCTCGACGTCGTGAGCTTCGGCATTCGCCACTTTCGCATTCACTTCGTCTATGACTTTTTGTTCGTCGAGAAGAAAAATATTCTGA
>CANDJX010000129.1 GCA_947385185.1 uncultured Clostridia bacterium | reverse complement strand
GCTTTACGCTTTCGGGCAGATACATCAAAGCATGATCGAACGCGACATATTCGCCTTCATTGAGATTTACGTACTGACGTATATAGAACTCTTTGCGATATAAAAGCTCGGCGCGATCGGTTGCCGCTTCCCGGGTTTTGCGGACCTCCAGTACCGGCGTTACGTCGCCGTCCGTTTTATCTATGTCCGGATAAAGAACGTATTCGCCCGCGGGAATGTCTTTGCCGACGAGATATACTCCCGCGGTTTTATACGCCCGAGGATCGACCGATTTGCCGCCGATAAACGACAAAACGACGACCAATGCCGCTATAATCAGGACAGCCGCAATTATTCCGAAAACCAGGAACGCTTTCCGATTGATTTCGCGGCGCTCAACCCTTACTTCCGCTTGCGTCCGCGGAACGGCAACCTGCGCGCCGCAATATTCGCATACGGCGGTTTCGCTGCTTTCGTTCACGGTAAACGTCGCGCCGCAATTCGGACATTGCATCCGTATAACGTTCATCGCGCACCGTCCTGCGGCAAAAGCAACGCCATATAAATATACACGTAATCGCCGTCTTCGAGATCCAGATAGCCGCTCATGGAGCTCGGACTGATTTTTTCGTCATCGTCGAAAAATGCGGAACCGGATTTATTATGAACGAACCATGCGACCATGCCGGCATTACCGCATTCGATTTTATACCGTCCCGCCGGAATATCGGATCCGACCTTATATTGACCGGGCAAATATCCGCCGTTTTCGTCGGTGATCGGTCCGGGCGCTTCGGTTTCAGGAAACAGCTTGCCTCGCATAAGACTAACGTAATCCCCGTCGCCGATATTCAGATGAGAACGAAAACCGATCCTTTTCGTATACTCTTTTCCGTCGATAACGCACGTTACGTCCGTATACTGCATGGTTTTATCTTCGTTATGAAGTATATAGTTTCCGACGGGAATATCCGTGCCGCCGCGAAGCATTACGTTTCCCTCAAAATTTCCGTCGGACGTCGCGGCTACAGTCTTGTCGCCTATGCGAAAAACATTGCAGTCTTCGACTCTGACGTACAGTCCGTCTTTGACGGTAAAATAAACGTTGTTGGCGAAACGATATTCTTCGAGGCACGCGGACGTTCCCGCGCTTGCGGCGGGATCTGTCAATATCAGAATTCTTCCGCGTTCTTCGGCAGGATCCTTGAATGCGGCAAATTCCCCTGCGGACATATCTTCGCCGACGAGATAAGTGCCCTCGTAAAGATAAGCCTTTTCGTGTCTGAACTCATGCGGAACGGAATTCGTCCCGTTTCCGAATATGCCGGAAAAATATAAAGAAATTATTACTATCGCCGCGGCAAGAAGCGCAACGACGGCAATGGACAAAACGACTTTTAACGGCGTAATTTTAATATTGCCGAAATAATGGTGAACTTCCGCCGGCACTTGCTTATCTATGTAATAGACCGATCCGCAATATTCGCACTTGCCGCTTTCGGCATTTACGTCTATTATCAGATCGGCTCCGCAATTTTCACACTTGTAACGTCGTTTCTTCATAAAAATATTTTACAGCTTTTGCGCCTCTCATGTCAAGAAAATGAACGGCGCGCAATCATACCGTATCGGTTTCGAACCCGGCGGTACATACTTCGTCGAACACAATTTCTCCGTTATCCGTAAATTTATAACGTACTTTGCAGGCGGGACTTTCGTGCACGGTACGCGTCATATCCCCGTCTACGGGCGCCGCAAGCGCATGATCGCTACGTTCGAGCGCAGTGACCTCCAGGACCAAACGCCCCTTTTTTACCGTAATACGGTCGCCGCCGACTTCCCCTTTCCCTCCGTTATACGTCGCGAGCCTGTACTCTTTGTCTTTATACAGAATATTGCATATACAGCCGCGGAAGCGCAATCCCATATAAGGTATTTTTGCCACCGCGACCATAACCGACAGATCATCGGTCATACCGTGCGTCCAGCAATAATCGGACGGAAAAGATCTGCCGCTGTCTTTTTCTATATAGCCTGTCCCGCCGTCTAAATCGTATACTCTGCCGTTGATTTCGATCCGACCCGAAACGCTGTGACGCATACTTATAATGCCGTGCCTGCATTCCATGCGCGGCAAAAAACGGAAGGGTCCCATTATATCGCCTTTGATTTCCGCAAATTCTCCGAAATCTATTTTTCCGCTTGCGGAGAAATTTCCGTCTTTCAGATCGAGAATTATTCCGCATGCCGAAAACTCCGACGAACCGAGTTTAAGCCCGAACGGTTCGATAGTTTCGAATTCATCGAATCTGAAAGAAAAGTCGCCGTTATCGGTTACGATCTGTAACATTGCGTACACCTTGTCTTTCGTGCGATGCATCGACGGAATGAACGCTATAATCGTTTCGTCTTTCTGTAGTTTGAAATACCACCCTTCGAATTTATCGCTTTTCTTCACTGTTACCTCCGTCGCCGTCTGACAATGCGTCGGCGCACATATGCAGATACGGATTGACGTGAACCATGCAATGCTTTACGTCCGGAAATCCGGTTTCTATCCTGTTGTGTACCCGTTCGGCTATGCCGTGCGCTTCAGACAGCTTTAATTCGCCGTCTGCGGATATTTCTATCTCGACATATATTCTATTCCCGAAAATGCGCGTTTTTATAACATCGAGAGTTTTTACGCCGTCCACCGACAAAATCGCCGCCGTCATTTCTCTGACGGTTTTATCGTCGCAGGCATGATCGACCATTTTATCTATAGCGCCGCGGAATATATCGACGGCGACTTTCAATATAAGCAGACATATGACAATGGAAGCAACCGAATCGAGAACTGCGACTCCGAGGATCGAGCCGAGTATGCCCGCAAACGCGCCGACGGACGACAGCGCGTCCGAACGGTGGTGCCATGCATCCGCCATAAGCGCGTCGGATTTGGTTTTTTTGGCAGCCGAACGGGTATACCAATACATACCTTCTTTGACGGCTACGGAAACGGCGGCGGTGATGAGCGCAGGCAATCCGGGTATCGTATCGACGTATTTGCCCGACACGATGTTGTCTATTCCAACATATCCGAGCATAACGCCCGTGCCGGCAAGCACTACGGCAAGCACTATTGCCGCGACGCATTCCATGCGCTCGTGCCCGTAAGGATGCTGCTTATCGGACTCTTTGGACGCTATTTTCACGCCTATAAGGACTATGATCGTGGAAAAAACGTCGGAAGCCGAATGAACGGCGTCGGAAATCATAGCGCCCGAATCCGCAAAAATACCGGCGAGCAATTTACCCGCGGCAAGAAGCGTGTTTATTATGATAGTCACTACCGATACGGTAATGACTATCCTGTCGTGATTTATTTTGGTTTCGTCCATACTCAAACTTTTATTTCGGTATCCTTATCCGAAATTTTCGCGTTTGCCAAAACGGGCGTTATATAATCGGCTATAAATTCCTCTGTCTGCGCTTCGGCTCTGCCTATGAAATTGACCGGATCCATAATTCCGTCGATTTCGTCTTTTACGGC
>CANDJX010000128.1 GCA_947385185.1 uncultured Clostridia bacterium | reverse complement strand
ATGGGAAACACCTGGGATTACGGTCCCGTAGGCGTGGAGATCAAGAACAATATCAAGCGCGCATGGTGGAAACGTTTCGTGCAGGAAAGCGAAAACTCGTTCGGCGTGGACGCGGCTATACTTATGAACAGCCGGGTCTGGGAAGCGAGCGGACATACCACGTCCTTTACCGATCCGAAAATGGATTGCAAGAATTGCAAGACGCGTCACCGCGCGGATAACCTTATCGAAGCGCACAGCAAAGGCAAAGTAAATCCCGACACGATGACAAACGAGGAAATGGAAGCGTACATCAAAGAGCACCACGTCGTTTGCCCCAAATGCGGCAAGAGCGATTTCACCCCCATACGCACTTTTAATCTTATGTTCGAAACGTCGCGCGGCGTTACCGAGGACGGACAGAATATTGTTTATCTCCGTCCCGAAACCGCTCAGGGCGAATTCGTCAACTTCCTCAACGTACAGCGCACCGCGCGCGCCAAAGTTCCGTTCGGCATCGGACAGGTCGGGAAAGCGTTCAGAAACGAAATCACGCCGGGCAACTTTATTTTCCGCACGATAGAGTTCGAGCAAATGGAACATCAATGGTTCTGCAAAGAAGGCACGGACGCGAAGTATTACGAAGAATTCAAGAAAAAAGCATGGGACTTCCTCGTAGACCTCGGCTTCGACGCAGAGCACCTGAGATATAAAGACCATGACAAACTTGCGCACTATGCAAAGAGCGCGTGCGATATTCAGTACCTGTTCCCTATCGGTTGGAGCGAACTGAACGGCATTCACAACAGGACGAACTACGATCTTTCCCGTCACTCCGAATTTTCGGGCAAAGCCATGGAATACCTCGACCCCGTTACGAACGAAAAGTACGTTCCGTACGTCATCGAGTATTCGATCGGCGCGGACAGACTTATGCTTGCGGTACTGACCGAAGCATACGACGAAGAACAGCTCGACGGCGGCGATACGCGCGTCGTAATGCACTTCCACCCCGCAATCGCCGCGTATAAGGTCGCCGTGCTTCCGCTTCAGAAAAACCTCGGAGAAAAGGCGCGCGAACTGTACAAAAAGCTTTCGAAGTCGTTTATGTGCACTTACGACGAAGCGGGTTCGATCGGCAAACGTTATCGCCGTCAGGACGAGATCGGAACGCCGTTCTGCGTCACCGTCGATTTCGATACGCTCGGCGACAATACCGTCACCGTGCGCGACCGCGACAGTATGGAACAGATAAGACTCGGAATCGACGAGCTTGAAAAGTACGTGGAAGAAAAGATAAAATTCAATTGAATTAAATATAATTCAGTATAAGAAAAAAATTGTCGCGAGTTATTTTTAACTCGCGATAATTTTTTGCGATAAATCATAAATCCCTTCAGTCGCCTGCGGCGATAGCTCCCATTGCGGCGCAAAGGGAGGCTTTTCATTCGGTCGCGTGCCTATGGTTCAGTCTTTTCTTGCTCCGTGCTTTATTTGCACTATGTATATATTATTATTTATTATTTTATAAAAAATCTTATAAGGATAAAAAATCAGTATTCGACAGTTTTCGAAATTTTTGTCGTGACCGTCATATTCACGACATTTGTACGGAAACAAACTTAAATTGTTAATTTCCGCGTTCATTCTATCGACAAATTTTTCAGCCTGTTCCTGATTATCCGCCGCGATGTAATCGAAAATTTCGAATATATTTTTCTTCGCCTCATCGGAAAAAAATATTTTATACATAATTATTTATTATCTTTTAAGACTTTCAATCTTTCTCTGAGTTCCGCAAAGACCTCCTCTGCGGGAACAATCCTATTCTCTTTGATGTCCGATTCCAATTTCTGCAAACTGCAAAGCAGTTCGGCTCGTTCGAGTCGTTCGTATTCATCGACACTCATAAGTACGGTATCTTCCCGACCGTTAATAGTAAGATATACGGGAACGCCTTGTTCTTTGCAAATTTTTGCGATTTCATTATATTCGTTTCTCAACGCGGAAGAAGGTCTTATATACATATTTGTTGCTCCTTATGATTTATTATATACAAATATTATCATAATATTCCGAAAAAGTCAAGTATCATTGCGAACAATATAGTTCAAGTTATGCTATTCTCCTCAGTCGCCTGCGGCGATAGCTCCCATTGCGGCGCAAAGGGAGGCTTTCTATATAATCCGCGCGACAGGAAAAGGCGCTGTGCATTGCACGGCGCCTTTCAGACATAATCTCTTATATCAATACGTGTCGCTATTGTTTTATATCGACGTCGGTACGAAGAAGTATACCGCGAACAGCGCGGCAACGATAAGCGTAACGACCGGAATATCGAATGCGGGACGCTCGGTCTTACGCACTGCCGATATGATAAGGTTGACAAGATATTCGACAGCCGCGATGATAACGTACATGAGCAGTCCAACGCCGATACCGTCGGTTATGCTGTAGCCGAGCGGCATGATGATTATCGTCAGGAACGCGGGTACTGCGTTCTTTACGCTCGTAAAGTCGATATTCTTGACGTTGCTCATCATCAGTACGCCGACGTAAATCAGAGCCGAAGCCGCAGCCGCGCTCGGAATGAACGCAAAGAGCGGAAGGAGGAATATCGAGAGGAAGAACAGTCCCGCGACTACAAGCGCGGTAAGACCGGTTTTGCCGCCTGCGGCAACGCCCGCGCCGGACTCGACGAAAGTCGTGACTGTCGAAGTACCGAGCGCCGCGCCCGCAACGGTCGCGATCGAATCGGCGTACATACACTTACCGAAGTTGAGCGGTTTGCCGTCCTCGTCGATAAGACCTGCGCGCGTTGCGCAACCGGTAATCGTTCCCATCGTGTCGAACATATCGATCATGCAGAACGAAACGACGGTCATGATGCAGGTAAGCACCGCGCTTCCCGCTTCACCGCCGAGCTCGGAGAAGTCGAAGCCTTCAGTGAACGCGGCAAGGAACGAGCCGCCGTTTGCGGGATCCATAGAGAAGAACGTAGCGAAGTTCTCCCAGAACGCCCAGGTAACCGCGCCGTTTCCGGTAAGAGTGTTAATATCGGCAACGCCCATGGGGATTGCGATAATCGTTGCGATAAGAATACCGAGGACGACTGCCGCCTTTACCTTAAAATGAGCAAGCACCGCGATCGAAATAAGACCTATAAGGCATACGATCGCGCCCGCCGCCGCATAATCGCCGATTTCGGGAACGTACGCGTTGAACAGCACGAGATCGACCTGCGTGTAAGGGTTAGCCGCTATAATGCCGGAGTTCTGGAAACCGATGTACGCGATAAACAGACCGATACCGACGGGGATAGCCGTGCGAACGGCTTTGGGAATGCCGTCGAAGATATATTCGCGAAGGCTGATAAGCGCGCCCGTTTCTTTGTTCCTTCCGCCGGGTACGACCGAAAGAATAAGGAAAATAACGCCGCTGATAAGGACGAGGAGCATTGCGTTTCCGAAACTGAAATGCAAGCCGCTCCATGCGCCTACGCCGCCGCCTATCAACGTGCCCACCATTGCGTTCAGTCCCATGCCGGGAGCCTGCGCGTAAGGCATCTTTGCGACGAGCGACATAAGAAGCGTACCTAT
>CANDJX010000127.1 GCA_947385185.1 uncultured Clostridia bacterium | reverse complement strand
GTATTCGTTCCGGTTTCGACGATATATCAGACGGGCAGATCTTATCAGTATGACGGGAAACGAAAATATATAACTACCATGCGCCCGTACGTTATCGAATACGGCAAGGAAATTACCGTAGATCTCGAGAAATATACGGAAGAAAACGGTATGTACGTCAGCGGCAGTCTGGTCGTTCCGAACGGATTTTCGTATGAAATCAAAACGGTGACGAATCCCGAAAACGGCAGTATTACCCGCATATCGGGCACTAATAAGTTTACGTTCAAGCCGAACGAGAATTCGGCTTCGGGCAAGATATACGTACGGCTCGGGATCACGAAAGACGACCGTGCGTTCGAGGTCGACGACGTAAAATTGGTGCTTGAATTCGCGCAGTCGCACGAGATGAATAAAACCATGCTGCAGCGGACGACGTACAATTACGACGGTAAGGTATACGACTCCGCGACGGCGGCTTACGAAGCGGGATATGCAGGGTACAGTTCGAAAGACGACGGCGATAACGTAAACCCCGTTCAGAACAGCAATACCGACGTGTGGTATACTTCCGCGCCGCCCGAGAATTCCATAGTCGAAGTACGCGGAAAGATATACGTAGAAGAGGACGGGACGTACAGGCTGGCGCTCAGAGGACGTTATAACTGCGCACTTTACGCCTCTCTCGACGGAGAAAATTACGAGCTTGCCGCGACGGTCGTCACCGAAGGAACGAGCGCGAATTTCCTGCTTACCGAAGGAACGTATCGCGATTACGCGGATCTGAAAGCGGGACAGTGGGTATATATCAAAGCCGTGCTTCTCAACAGGACCACTCCGCGAATAAGCTATATCGGCGTAGGATGGGGTATGCACGAAATGCTCGGCGGAACGATAGACGAGGACGGCAATCAGATAACGGCTCCCGAAACGATCATCAACGTTAAGTACGCAAGCGCGTACAGAAGCGATTACGAGTTCCCCGAGAACGAGTTCGAAGCCGATTATTTCTATACGCGCGAGTATAAGGAAAGTTATTCGGACAGTCGCCCCGTCGAAACCAAACAGTCGCTTGTCGACGTCAAAGGATTTACGAAATTCAGAGATCTGCAGTCAGGCGGAATAACTTATACTTACGGTATCGAGAATCTGTTTGACGGCGATGACGACAACAATACGCATTCTTCGGGCGCGGTTTCTTCGGATAATCCTTTCGAGCTTACCGCGGCGCTCGAGAATCCCGTTAAGGCAAACCGTATCGTACTGCACGGAAACACCAGACCGTCGGGCGGAAGATTGTTCATACCCGTCGACTTCGATCTTTACCTGAGCGAAGACGGCGAAAATTATACGAAAGCGGGCGAATATAAAGACCGCCCGATAAGTAATTCGCAAGTAGTCGCCGATTTCGAGGAAACGACGTTCTCGTATTATCGTATAGTGGTGACGCGCACGTCGAACAACAGCAGTTATATCGCACTGAACAAAATAAGTTTCGCAAGCGCGGTCGATCTCGCGAACGGAAACAAACTTTCGCCTTACGACAAAAAATTCGAGTTCAAAGGCGACTGGAAAATACAGTCGGCTCCCTCCTCGTTCGGCAACGTATTCGTCGGCGCAGGCGGCGCGGTGCTCGATTTCGAATTCAAGGGCAATCGGATAGGCATACTTTCTTCATCCTCGTTCGGTTCGAAGTTCGAAGTGGAAATAGACGGCAAACGGGCGGATTCGATAGAACTTAAGACCGACGACGGTATTACGGTCATGAGCTATATTTCTCCCGATATGGGCAATACCGAGCATACCGTAAGGATAAGATGCTCCGGCGAAGCGAACGTCGATTCGATCGTCGTATGGTAATACGGCAATAGCCGATCATAAAAAATGCGGTTTGTCCGATACGTGACAAACCGCATTTTCGTTAATTGCGATATTCATCTTTTGAACGGTAGGAAATCGCCGAGGTCTTTGTTCATGAAAATATCCTGTTCGGCATGACAGGCGCGGATCACGGCGTTTTTCCCGTATTTAGTCCTAAGTTTGTCGATCGTGCGGTCGAGTTTTTCGCTGTACGCCGACTTGATACCGTCGTCGAAGAAAGACAGCTGTTGCGGTTCGCGCTCCGAAGACAGCATATAAACCGCAACGTCGATAGAGCGGAGCGGCGTGCCGTCGTAAAAGGTTTTAAGTAATCTTAAAGCATTTTCCGCAATATCCCGCGAGGAGGCGACGGGATAGGGGAGAACGGCTTGTTTTCCTTTCCTCGATAAAGTATACGCCCGCGCGTTTACGGCGACTCCGCGCGCTTTCATTCCGTATTTTCTCAGCCTTGTCGCAATCAGTTCGGACAGATAATACACAAGCGTCTGCACGTCCTCCCACGTCGTCAGATCGCGCAGAGCCGTCAGTCCGTGTCCCACGCTTTTTACGTCGCGTTTGACTACGGCTTCCCTTACTTCTCCGATCGATTCTCCGCGCGCGGCGAGCCGTATATCCACGCCCGATTTCCCGAGCGTTTTCCGGATGACCCGTTCGTCGGAGTTGGCGAGTTCCCCGATCGTAAGTATATTCATATCGCTTAGCTTGCGCGCCGTGCTTCCGCCTATTCCGCACAGTTCTTCGGCTTTGAGCGGCCAGACTTTTTCGCGGAAATTTTCTTCGTCTATGACCGTAGTGCCGTCCGGCTTTTTCATATCGCTGCCGAGCTTTGCGAACAGCTTGGTAAAACTTACGCCTACGCTTGCCGTGATCCCGAGTTCTCGGTGTACCCGTTCGCGCAGTTCGTCCGCTATTCGTCTGCCGCCGCCGAACAGCTTTTGCGTCTGCGTGCAGTCCAACCAGCATTCGTCGGGACCGAACGGCTCGACGTAACACGAATATTTATTGCATATGCCGAACATTTTTTTCGATATTTTATCGTATTTTTCGAAACGTGGCGGAAGAAATACGATACCGGGCGCTTTTGTTTGCGCTTCGCGTACGGTATCTCCGGTCCTGACCCCGTACTTTTTCGCCAGCTGATTTTTTGCGAGTACGACTCCGTGTCGTTTTTCCGGAGATCCCGCGATCGCAACCGGCACGCCGTCGAGATCCGGACGCTCGGCGCATTCGACGCTTGCGTAAAAATTATTCATATCGATATGCAGAAAAACGGAATTCATAAAACCATCTCTCGAACAGTTGTTCTATTTTATTGAATTATAACTCAAATTTCCGAATGCGTCAAGTATTTTTGCGATATGGAACAAAATTTCCAATTTTTTGCTTCTTGCGTAAAAAATGTACGGCGAATACTTGACAAATCGTCGCGCGCGGCAATACAATATATAAGAAGGGAAAATAAAGGATATACCCGTGAAAAGTAAGTATCAGGGAATAATATTCATTATAATTTCGGCGTTCTTTTTCGCGCTTATGAATTTGTTTGTGCGGCTTTCCGGAGATCTGCCGACTATGCAGAAAGCGTTTTTCCGCAACGCCGTCGCTGCTGTCGTCGCGCTCGTGTTGCTTCTTCGCCGTCCTTCGGATTTTAAGACGGCGAAAGGGAATTGGCTGTCGCTTATCGTGCGTTCCGTCGCGGGCGTAATAGGTATCATTCTGAACTTTTACGCCATAGACAGGCTGGACATAGCCGACGCGTCGATACTGAACAAACTGTCGCCTTTCTTCGCTATAGTTTTTTCGTTCATAATCATGAAAGAAAAACCGAGCCTTGTAGATCGGAAGAGCGTCGTGTAGGGAAAGAGTGT
>CANDJX010000126.1 GCA_947385185.1 uncultured Clostridia bacterium | reverse complement strand
TATTTCGACGCTGCCGAACTGGCGCATTCTCTTCTTCCCTTCCTTCTGCTTTTCAAGCAGTTTTTTCTTTCGCGTCACGTCGCCGCCGTAGCATTTGGCAAGCACGTCTTTTCGCATCGCCTTTACGGTTTCGCGGGCAATGACCTTTCCGCCTATCGCCGCCTGAATGGGGATTTCAAACAACTGACGCGGTATAACTTCCTTGAGTTTTTCCGCGAGCGCGCGTCCGCGCGCCTGCGCCTTATCGCGATGAATGATAAGAGAAAGCGCGTCGCATACTTCGCCGTTCAAAAGGACGTCGAGTTTTACCATGTCGCTTTTCAAATACCCCGCCATTTCGTAATCAAGACTGGCGTAACCGCGGCTTCTGGACTTGAGTCCGTCGAAAAAGTCGAAAACAATTTCGGACAGCGGCATTTTATATTTCATTTTCACGCGATTCAAGTCAAGATATTGCATATCTTCGAATACTCCGCGCTTATCCTGACACAGCTCCATGATCGAACCGATATATTCGGGCGGCGTAAATATTTCCGCGGCGACCACGGGTTCTTCGATATAATTCGTTTCGGTAGTAGGCGGAAGATTACAGGGATTCGTAACCGTAAGAACTTCCCCGTTCGTCTTATGAACGCGGTAAGTGACGCTCGGCGCGGTCGTGATAAGGTCGAGATTGTATTCGCGCTCGAGACGCTCCTGTATAATCTCCATATGAAGCAATCCGAGAAAGCCGCAACGGAATCCGAAACCGAGCGCGGCGGACACTTCGGGCTCGTAATAAAGCGCGGCGTCGGACAGTTTCAGTCTTTCCAATGCGTCTTTCAGATCGTTGTATTTCGAGCCGTCTGCGGGAAATACGCCGCTGTAAACTACCGGCTGAACTTCTTTATACCCCTCGCAAGGAACGGCGGCGGGATTATCCGCGTCCGTCACGGTGTCGCCCGGTGCGGTTTCGGCGATTGCTTTTATGCTTGCGGCTATATATCCGACGTCACCGGATCTAAGCGACCGGACGGGCGTCGGTTTCGGATTGAAAATACCGACTTCCACACAGTCGTAAGTTCTTCCGGACGCCATCATTTTTATCCGCGTTCCCGCTCTGACCTCGCCGTCTATTACGCGAACAAGGCATACGGCTCCCTTGTAGTTATCGTAATACGAGTCGAAAATAAGACACTTCAACGGCGCTTTCTCGTCGCCCGACGGCGGAGGCACGCAATCGACGATTTTGTCAAGCACCTCGCCGATATTTATTCCCTCTTTCGCGCTCACGAGCGGAGCTTCGGAAGCGTCGATACCGACTACGTCCTCGATCTCGCGTTTGACTTCTTCGGGCCGCGCGCTGGGCAGATCGATTTTATTTATCACGGGAAGGATCTCGAGATTGTTGTCCAGAGCAAGATAAACGTTTGCAAGCGTCTGAGCCTCCACGCCCTGCGCCGCATCCACGACCAAAACCGCGCCTTCGCAAGCGCGGAGCGACCGCGATACCTCGAACGTAAAGTCCACGTGTCCGGGAGTATCTATAAGATTCAGTTCGTATTCTTCGCCGTCCTTCGTATAATACATTCTTACCGGAGTAAGTTTTATGGTAATACCGCGTTCGCGCTCCAGATCCATTGAGTCCAGCAACTGTTCCTGAAGTTCTCGCGACGACACCGTCTGCGTCATTTCGATAAGCCGATCGGCAAGCGTGCTCTTGCCGTGGTCGATATGAGCTATTATACAAAAATTGCGGATCTTTCTCTGTCTTTCTGTCATATTATTTCCGTTTGTCCGCGTTCTCTTCCGCGAGCTTTTTTATCCTCTGCATAAAATCTCGAATACGCGGCTCGTCGCCCTCGTTACCGGGTTTGTAAAAAACCGCGTCTTTTACGTTATCGGGTAAATACTGTTGTTTGAAATAACCGCCGTAATCGTGCGGGTATACGTAACGTTTTCCGTCCCAATTCGGCGAATGCTCGACATAGTTCCGAAGATTATACGGCACGAAGCTGTCGCCGCTCTTTGCCACGCAATCGCGCGCCGCGTCCATGGCGACGACAACGGAATTGGATTTCGGAGAAGTGCAAACGCAAACGATCGCTTCGGTAAGCGGTATAAGTCCTTCGGGCTGACCGAGCCGCTCATACGCCAAACACGCGCTTGTAGCCACGACCAACGCGTTCGTATTTGCCATGCCCACGTCCTCCGCGGCATGAGCCATCAACCTGCGGAAAATAAGCATGGGGTCGCAACCGCTGTCGATAAGCCTGAACGCGTAGTACAACGCCGCGTCGGGATCCGAGCCGCGGAGAGATTTGCAGAACGCGGACAGCATATCGTAATATAAGGTTTCGTCTACGCTCAGAAGTTTTTTCTGCGACGATTGCTCGGCGGTCTTGCCGTCTATCGTGACCGACCCGTCCGAGTCGGGCATAGTCGAAAGCACGGCAAGTTCGAGAGAACCGTACGCGCTTCTCAGATCGCCGCCCGCCGCCCATACGAAGTGCGCGACGGCATCGTCGGTAACGGTAAGTTTCATCTTTCCGTAGCCGTTCGTTTCGTCTTTTATGGCGCGCCTTAACCCTTCTTCGACTTCCTCGTCGCGCAAAGGTTTAAGTTCGAAGATCCGACACCGCGACACGATTGCGTTCGTCATCGAAACATACGGATTTTCCGTAGTCGAGCCGATAAAAATTATACTGCCGTCCTCTATCGCGGACAATACGCAATCGGACTGGGCTTTATTCCAACGATGACATTCGTCAAGCAACAGATAGGTACGCTTACCGTACATTTTCAGTCGGTCGCGCGCCTCCTCGATCAATTTTTTGGCGTCCGCAACGCCGGACGACACCGCGTTCATTTTGGCGAACGCGCCGTGAGTGGTTTCCGCTATTATGGACGCGAGCGTAGTTTTGCCGGTACCCGGCGGACCGAAAAATATGCAGCTGCCGAGTCTGTCAGTCATGATTGCGCGTGACAAAAGCGACCCTTCGGAAACAAGATGTTTTTGCCCGATAAAGTCTTTGAGCGTACACGGACGCATCCGCTCGGCAAGCGGCTTCATTTTATTTCCCGTACCCGATACGGAGAACAAATCTTCCATTGCTCCGATTATACCACGCCGACGGGCACGTAGTCAACTATAGCGAGGATTTTTCCCGGCGTAAAAGCACCGTTTTTCCGTCCAGATTGCAAAGCGGTAGCGTCGCGCCGACATATCCTCTGCCGTCGATATAAGTTTTCCATTGTCCGGGATTTTTTCCGTCGAGGGTCAGGTCAAACCGTCCGCGTCCCGTTCTTACTTTAAGTTTTACGATTTTGCCCACGGGGATATTCGGCGTTATGCGCACGTTCTCGTCAGTGATGCGCAGTCCGTAGTATTTTTCGACTATAAGCCGATAAAGCCATCCCGCCGCGCCGGTATACCACGTCCATCCGGCGCGTCCCGCAAGTTTTCCGTAATACACGTCGCCGGCAAGAACGTAAGGTTCTTTCAGATATGTTTCCACGCCTTTGCGGTCCGAAGTATGCGAAGCGGGCAAAAGCGCCTTTAATACGTTATTGGCTTTTTCCGTCATTCCCGCATCATACAGCGCCCAGGCGAACCAGACCGCCGCGTGCGTATACTGTCCGCCGTTTTCGCGTACGCCCCGCGGGTACTCGGCTATATATCCTATTCTTTTATCCGTTATCGGAGGATCGAGCAAGCGCACGATACCGAGTTTCTCATCGAATAGTCTGTCGTACGCGGTGTTTAATACTTTTTGCGCGCGCTCTTTGTCCGCAACGCCCGAAATCACCGCCCAGCTTTGAAC
>CANDJX010000125.1 GCA_947385185.1 uncultured Clostridia bacterium | reverse complement strand
CGAAACACCCTTTCCGTCATTGCGCGGAGCGAAGCGACAAAGCAATCCGGTAAAGGACGAATACGAAGCACCTTTTCCGTCATTGCGCGGAGCGAAGCGACAAAGCAATCTGGTAGAAAATAAATATGAAACACCCTTTAACGTCGGTTTTTTGATCCCCGTGGTTGCATCGGGCAGCGGAATGTGATATAATATAAACATGAAAGCGGAAAGAATCACGTCTATTCCCCTCGATAAAAAAATCGCGGAAAATTACGCCGTACGGATTGCCGTGCGGGAATTCGGTACGGCGGTAAAAAAAGCGAAATATCTCGGCGGCGGCTCTTTCGGACGAGCTTACGGCATAGATCTGCAAAACGGCAAAAAAATCGTCGTCAAATTCTTACGGGCCGAAGGTATGCTCGAAAAAGAAACGCACGATCTGAAACTGCTTGCTGAAAATTGTACGGTAAAAATTCCGCGGGTTTTATTTACGAGAAAAGCCGACGACGTTATTCCGGCAGACTGTTACGGCATGGAACGGATCGACGGCAAAAACGCGCTTTTTGCTTTGGGGATGCTGGTCGGGAGCAAACGAAAACGCAGAATGTTCGCGGATGAAGTAACAGCCGCGCTGCATATGATCCATTGCAATAAAAACGACAGGTTCGGCGACACGCTCGAGCCCGTCTATAACGATTGGCTGGATTTTTATAAACCGTATGCGGCGGAAATTTTACGCAAAGCGGAAGAACTGCATACCGAAGGGTCGCTTTCGGTCAAAGTGCTCGACGCGATGCGCGCAGCCTGGGACAAATTCGACGTTATCTTTTCCGAAAAGGTCTCCGACGCCTGTCTTACGCACGGCGATCTGAATATCGCGAACATAATGGTCGGTAAAAAATATAAAATAAGCGGTTTCATCGATCCGCTGAATTCGATGTATGCGGACAGAGAATACGATCTGTTCCAGTTCGACAATCTGACCGGAAAAAGGTTTTTTCTGCGCGAAACCTATATGAAAAAATACGGCGCAAGCAAATACTGCGACGCAAAGTGCGCTTTTTACGGATTGTATCACGAGGTTTACGCTTATATAAAATCGGGCGTGCTCGTAAATCTTATAATGAATCCGCTCGTAAAAAATATGTATAAACGGCTTGCCGCGTTATGAGTTCTTTCGACGCGAAAATCATCGGCGCGGCGAAAACGGATATTTTTGCCGCCGTTTCGAGTGCACATATGCGCACGTATATCATTCCTGCCGCCTATTTCAACTATTCCCTTACCTGCCGAAGGATCTCGAGCAGGCTTTCTTTATCCTTGCAGACCATTGCGGCGTTTCTTATGCGCTTTATATCGGGTATGCCTTTGAGGTAGAAAGGTACGAAACCGCGGAGCGTCGTCACGATGTACCTTTCCCCGAAATACTCCAGTCCGTATTCGAGATGTTTTAAGAACACTTCGTATCTCGTAAGCGTTCTTTTTCCCGAAAATATCTGCGGATTTTCCACCGCGCCGCGCCCCACCGCAACGCCGTAAACACCGTCAAGACGTTCTTTCAGATTATCGTCCCTTACGTCGCCGTTGCCGAGCACGGGCACGGACACAGCCGCGGCGATCTTTCGTATTTCGCCCCAGTCCGCTTCGCCCGAATAAAGCTGCTCGCGCGTTCTGCCGTGCACGGTCAACATATCCGCGCCCGCCTGTTCCATAGCTTTGGCGAAATCGACCGCGCCGGATTTGTCCGTCACGCCCAACCGCATTTTCACGGTGACGGGCTTACCGCCCTTTTTGAGCGCTTTGACTATTGCCGCGGCGCGCACGGGCTCGTCAAGAAGCGCGCTGCCCTCGCCATGACCGAACACTTTTCTCACAGGGCATCCCATATTGACGTCGATTATATCGAACGCCTGCACTTCGGGGTGCGACAGCGCGCGCTCGAACTGCTCGGGCTCGCGTCCGAAGAGTTGAACGCACGACGGCTTTTCGTTCGGCGCTATACGCATCAAAAGCGTGGTCTTTTTACCGCGGTAATTCAGTCCCGCGACGGATACCATTTCGGTCACGGTCAGATCCGCGCCGAAATCGCGGCACAGCCTGCGAAAGGCTATGTCGCTGTAACCCGCGAGCGGCGCGAGCGTAACGCAGCCTTTTTTCAGTACGTCGGTTATTTTCACTCCGCCCCGCCCGTTTCGGTAACTTTACCGTCTATAAAATCCCTGCCGAGGTCGCGGAAAAGCCGCGTAAGCTCGACCTCGAGGTCGGCTCCCGACTTGACCGCTCCGCACACTGCGGTAAAAAGCTCTTTTACAGTCGCGTCCGGCGCATTGTTGACAAGCCCCGCTTTCGTAAGTTTTTTAAGCGCTTTCTGCGCGTAAAGAAGCGCGGGAAAAGTTTCGGGAATACGCGCGAGCTGTTCTTCGGTAGAGCTTGCGTTTTTCTCGACAGCCTTTGCCGCCTCCCAATATTTAAGCGCGGACTCGGGATCGGACGCTTTGTCCTCGCCGAAGATATGCGTGTGGCGGGTGACGAGCTTGCGCACCAGCGCGTCGATTACGTCGATCCTCGTGAATTCGCCCGCGCGCTCGGCGATGTCCGAATGCAAAGCAGACTGTAAGAGCAGGTCGCCGATCTCCTCCTCGATGTTTTCGACGTCGCGGTTGTCTATGGCTTCGCACAGCTCGTACGCTTCTTCGACGGCGTTTATCCGTATGCTTTCGTGAGTCTGCGCTCTGTCCCAAGGGCAACCGTCCTCGGCTGTCAGTCGTCTGATCACGTGTACGAGGTCGCCGTCCGAATACCGCGGCTTGAACAGGCTGTCGTCGCCTTTTATGTAAATCTCGCCGCCGCCTACCGCAAAATCCGCGTCGCCGTAAAGGTCGCGGAATTTTGCGCGCACGCGCTCGCGGTTATCGTCGGTTATACCGACCACGCGGACGTCGTACCGAGTATCGACGACGGCGCAAACGAAGTCCTCGGCGGTCAGGGTGAAAACGCTGTTCATGCTTTAGTCGCCGTATAGCCAGCGTCGGCGATCGCCGAAATCACTGCGTCGTCAGAAGCGTCGCCCGCAACGGACGCTATGCCCGTATCGAGATCGACTTCCGCCGTAAGCCCGAGCGCTTCGAGCGCCTTTTTCACTCTGCCCACGCAGTGCATACACATCATGCCTTCTACTTTGAATTTTCTCATATTATTCGTCTCCTGCGGCGTTATCGCCGGTGATATATTACCTACTCCGTCATCGAAATTACTTTTCGATGTAATTTTTGCTTTTTCCGTTATATCCGATAAATTACATATTTCATTGCCGGAATTACTTTCCGACGCATTATTTTCGATACTGCATGTTACGTCGAACGCGTTAATACCGCACGGCGCATTCGCCGCGGGAAACGGATCGGACGCGGGCGAAAGTTTCTTCGACCCGCCGTAAAGCCGGAGCGAATTGAGCACCACGCACACCGACGAAACGCTCATTGCCGCCGCGCCTATCATGGGCGTAATTGCGAACCCGAGCCCCGCAAACGCTCCGCCCGCGACGGGTATACAGATCAGATTGTACACAAACGCCCAGAACAGGTTTTGTTTTATTATGCGCATCGTACGCCGCGAAAGGCGCACGCCGAACGCCACTTTGCCGAGATTGCCGCTCGTAAGCACGAAATCCGCCGCGCCGAGCGCAACGTCCGTGCCGCCGCCCATGGCGAAGCCGACGTCCGCGCAGGTCAGCGCCGGCGCGTCGTTTATGCCGTCGCCGACGAACGCCACTCTTTCGCCGGCGGCTTTAAGCTCCCCCAGTTTTGCCGATTTGTCCTCGGGCTTGAGCGAATACGCCACCTCGTCTATGCCGAGCGTGCGACCGATATACTCCGCCGCGCTTTTCCCGTCGCCCGTAAGCATAACCGTCTTTATTCCCATGCGTTTCAATTCGGAAACCGCTTTTTCCGCTTCGGGTCTTATACTGTCCGTTACAGCGAACGCGAGCACC
>CANDJX010000124.1 GCA_947385185.1 uncultured Clostridia bacterium | reverse complement strand
GCAGGAAGTCCGAGCGTTGCCCGACGGGAATTTACAACCCCGTAAATGACCGAGGGCAATGCGACGGCTGACGAACCTATCGCAAGCTATGATGAGCAATTTGCGCGGCTTAGAAGCAAGCGAGAGCAGGAAGTCCGAGTTTTGTCCGAAGGGCGCGTACATAAGCGTACGTAACCGAGGACAAAACGATGGCTGACGAACTCTCGCGCCGCTTATAAGCCGCGCAATAAGCCGCGTAACAAGCTACGTAATTATTAGAGCAAAAATAGCGGGACTATCGCTTAATACGACAGTCCCGCTATTTTTATCTTTTGTTTTTCTTATGTAAACGAAAAGGGGATTATTCCGCTTTGGGAGTTTCCTCTTTCTTTGCCGCAGTCTTTTTTGCGGTCGTTTTCTTTTCCGTAGCAGGCTTTTCGGTTGCGGCTTTCTTTTCCGCTGCAGGCTTGTCCGCCGTTTTCTTTGCGGCGGTCGAAGTCTTTTTCGTAGTCTTTACGGCAGCCTTTTTCTCGTCGGCTTTGGCTTTCTTTTCTGCGGCCGCGGCTTCTTCCTTGGCTTTTTTCTCCGCTTCTTTTGCGGCGGTGCGTTCCTGAATCTTTTTGAGATTCTCTGCGCGCACGGCTTCCGCCTTTTCGCGTGCGGCCTGAGCTTTTTCCGCAGCGATGGTCTTATTGTCTTTCTTGATATTTACGACAAGTTTGCCGCTCTTTACGCCGTCGAGGCGCGCGGAAAGGCGCGACTTCTTATTTGCCGCGTTGTTCTTATGGATAATGCCGGAAGCGACAGCCTCGTCGATAACCGACATAAGATCGGGGAGCATTTTCTCCGCTTCGTCGAGCTTGAGGGTGTCGATACAGTCGTTGAACTTTTTGATCGAGTTGCGCATTCTGGTGCGCATAGCCTTATTCTCGAGAGCTTTTTTCTCTGTAACGAGCACTCTCTTTTTCGCTGATTTGATGTTAGGCACTTTGATTCTCCTGATATTTCTTTATATTCTATTTTAATTGCTTTATTAAGGAAGCAAATTTACGTGTTTGCAAGGGTAAATTTGCGACGACGACAATTCGGTTATTCCGCCGCGAGCGGCGAAAAGTGCGCGAAGCGCACGGGCTCGGGACTCGTCCCACGCTAAATACCAAATTATTTTATCATAAAAAAAGTCTTAATGCAAGCAATTATTTGTACTTTTCCGCGCAAATTATCAATAATATGGATAATTTTTCTCATACCGACCTTGCGTCGGAACTCATCCGCGTCGAAGGGCGGGACTTCGGCGGCGTGTGTAAAGTAAGCGAGATCGAGCTCGACGCCGAATCCGCCGCAAAATACGGAAAAGAACCCGGGCTGTACGTCACTCTCGAAACAGACGCCATTACCGGCACGGATCGCATTCGCAAACGCCGGCTTACCGCCGCGCTCGAGCGCGAACTGAAAAAGCTCGTTCGTGTCCGTGACCGCGTGCTCATAGTCGGGCTCGGCAATCGGAGCATGACGGCGGACGCGCTCGGGAGCGAAGTGTGCGACCGCATAGCCGTGGAAAAGGATAATCTCAAAGCATTGTCGCCGGGGGTGGCAGGCACTACCGGGGTCGAGAGCTTCGACGTCGTCAAAGGCGTGTCCGACCGTATTTCGCCGTCCGCGGTGATCGCCGTGGACAGTCTTGCCGCGGCTCAGACGGGGCGAGTATGTCGCGTGGTACAGCTCTGTAACGCGGGCATAACCCCGGGCAGCGGCGTATCGAACCACCGCGCCCGTTTGTCGGAGCAGACGCTCGGCGTGCCCGTAATATCGATCGGCGTACCGCTCGTCGTGTATGCGTCTACTATAATACGCGACGCCGGCGGGGAACCGGACGGATTCGAAAACCTCATAGTCACGCCTAAGGACGTGGATTTTCTCGTGCGCGAAGCCGCGGACATAATAGCCGGCGCGATCAACCGCCTGTGAGCTTGTCGGTCACGGCTTTCAGCCTGCGCGCCACGCCGTCCGCGCCGTCGAAAACGGGCGCGCGGATATAAGGAATCAGATACGCGTAGTGCGTGCAGCCGGTCACCACGGCTTCGTACCCCGAATACTTTTCAAGCGTTTTTTCGGCGAGCGCTTCGAGCTTTTCCGCGTTCGGATAGGCGGCTTCGATCTCGGCGGCGAGCGTTTCTTCCGCGCCTACAATGACGCGGTCGGGATATTTGCGTAGCCCGGCGGTGATCGGCGTTGCGAGCAGCAACACTTTTCCGCCGACCGAACTTAACGCGGGGCGTACTGCCGGCTCGATGCCTATCACGGCTTTGTCCGGGTACGTTTTCCGTATGAGCGTCGCGGCGGCGGCAGTCGCCGTATTGCACGCTATTACTATAACGTCGCACCCTGCGTCGAAAAGCAGTTTTGCATTCCGGAGCGCGATACGCTCGATTTCCTCTTTCGGCTTATTCCCGTACGGGCAATGCGCGCTGTCGTCGAGGTAGAGATACCGGGCGCGGGGCACCGTTTTTTTGCACGCGTTCAGTACGTTCAGTCCGCCCGCGCCGCTGTCGAACATTCCGATAAGCATAATAATTTCTTATGCTTTTTCCGCGTTTAAGGTTACGGTAAAAGAAAACCCGCGGATAGCATTCCGCGGGTTTCGAACCGTGTCTGACTATGTATGTCAAGCGGGCGGGTTACGCCTTGAAGTATCTCTTGAGAAGCCCCTCGAACGCCTTGCCGTGACGCGCTTCGTCGCGCGCCATTTCGTGAACGGTGTCGTGGATCGCGTCCAACCCGAGTTCCTTCGCTTTCTTTGCAAGCTCGAACTTTCCGAGCGTTGCGCCGTTTTCGGCTTCTACGCGCATTTCGAGGTTCTTTTTCGTCGAGTCGGTAACGACTTCGCCGAGCAGCTCCGCGAACTTAGCCGCGTGTTCCGCTTCTTCGTAAGCGGCTTTTTCCCAATAAAGACCTATTTCGGGATAACCTTCTCTGTGAGCGACGCGCGCCATGGCGAGATACATACCTACCTCGCAGCATTCGCCGTTGAAATTTGCGCGCAATCCTTCGATGATCGAAGCGTCTACGCCTTTCGCCGTGCCTACTACGTGTTCGGCAGCCCAGGTCATTTCACCGCCCTGTTTGGTGAATTTGGATCCGGGAACTCCGCACTGAGGGCATCTTTCGGGCGGAGTATCGCCCTCGTGAACATATCCGCATACGGGACATACCCATTTTGCCATTTTAGTAATCTCCTTATAATCGATTTTTGAATATCATTATTGATAATGATTATCAATAAATATTATACAACAAAGATAAAAAATGTCAAGTGTTTTTCGCGAAAATCCGTTTTTTGAATGCAAAAGTAAAAATGAGCGCGGCAAGCGAATATAATATATAAAAAGTATTAAAGGAGGGCGGTATGCTTTTCCCGTCGTGCACGTACATACGCGAAGACTGTTATTCCGAATATGCTCCGCCCGTCAGGCAATATCCTGGTCGCAGGATCCACGCTTCGCCCGTAAACGGCTTGCCTGCGACCGAAAAGACCTACGGAAAAAACGGCGTAACGAATTCGGATGCCGTCAAAGTCGCGATGTTGATTTTTGCTTTCATGCTCTGTTCGGACCTCGTTTAAGCGGACCGACTGCTCCCGAGAATTTTAGCCGCGATAAGCATAAGGTCGTTTATAAGCGGTTTTGCGATCGAATAGAACACGATTTTACCCTGTTTTTTGCACGTCACTATTTCCGCGCTCCGTAAAAATCTGAGTTGATGCGACAGCGTCGTCTGATTGACGCCGAGCACGGCGGACAGGTCGCTTACGCACATTTCGCTTACCGACAGCGCGGACACTATTTTCAGTCTGCCCGTATCGGCGAGCGCAGTGAAAACCGCCGACATCTGCTCTAAAGCGCCGTAACTCGGCATATATTTTCTTACGAGCGATTCGGCGCGCGGATCGAGCAGCGTAGTCAGATCGGAAGAGCGTCGTGTAGGGAAAGAGTGTGCTTGTCAGTGTAG
>CANDJX010000123.1 GCA_947385185.1 uncultured Clostridia bacterium | reverse complement strand
GCATGGAAAGACTTTTCCTGTTTACCGTGCCGGCTATATTCGGACTGCCGTTCCTTATCCAGGCTACGCTGTCCGTAGGCAATCTGTTCGCTACGATTTCGATGCCGTTCATGCTCGTTGCCGTTGCGTTGCTTCTTACTTCGATTACGCCTTACTTCGATTATCTGCAGCCGGTGCTTGCCGACGCTTTCTATAAACTTCCAAAGCATACGATTCCCGTCGTCGAAGTCGTTTCCGAAGAAAGAGAGGACGAGATCAAAAAAGGCAAATTCCATACGGTGACCGAAACGAAGGTCGTACGCCGTCAAGTGTCGTGGAACTACCACAACTGGTTCGGCGTTACGGTACTTACCGTCATAATGATAATCGCGCTTCTTATAGGCGCGCCCGTCAGCTCGGCGGCGAATATTTCGGGCTCGAACAATTTTGTTTCGGGATACGATTTCAGAATGGACGCGACGACAGATACGATTTTCGACGACTCCGTCGTTTGCTACGTGGACGGTTCCGTATCCGGCGCGGGCAGATATTATTGGCTCATTAAAGACGAGAACGTCTATCAGTCGATAAAGGGTCTTGACGGTTACGACTACTGGGAGTGGACTTACGACGACAATCTCGGCGCGTATAAGAAAGAAGTTTCCACCGAAGCAATGCCTTCGTATTCGACGAGTCTGTTCGACAAGAATACCGAAACGGAAGGAAAGACGGTCATAAACGTAAATCCGACGTACGCAACTTCGTCGCAGATAAGAATGAGTCTGAATAACTTGCGCACCGGAGATAAAATAACCGTAATAAAGAACGACGACACCGATTACGTCCTTACCGTTTCCAATCCCGCAAGCTACGTCACTGTCGAGCTTCCTTACGGGTACGGCAACTGTACGATCGAGATCGAAACGGCATCGTCGAGCATTCTCGTCGAGGGCTATGAATATGCCGACGATCCGGTCGCGCTCAACCTCGCATACGAACATTATGCGGAAATGGAGGAATATTTCAGGTCGCTCGGCAAGGAACTCGGGGTAGGGTTTATGCTTCGCGCAACTGCATAACCTTTGCACGGCTTATAAGCTGCGCATTACGGCGTTACTCGGCGGACGTGTGCTCGGTTATGTAGAAGTAACTACACGCCCTCGCGCTCGCCGCCGAGTGCCTTGTACTGCTTGCTTCTAAGCCGCGCAAATTACTCATCATAGCTTGCGCACGAAAAAGCGTAATAAAGTACAAGTGACTGTCTTGTCAAGCGACAGTCACTTGTTTTTGTAAAATAATTTATAACGCAATAAGACTGCGTTTTATTCGAAATAAAACAAACTTTTTGCGTTAAAACTCACTTGTTTTCAATAACTCTTTTTTTGAAAAAATAATATTTGCGCATTCCCGCGCTTTTGCTTGCAAAATGCTTGCTTTCATGCTAAAATACTATGTATGGAAGTTTCGCCGTTCGGGCGAAAAACAATGCTTTCAGTTAAGTAAAATATCCGGAAACGGAGGTCTATTCCATGGTAAATATCAGAAAACCCAAAAACGCTTTGAAATTCAATAAGCCCGCGTCGTGGTGGGGGTCCACTTGGCGCGAAGCTCTGCCTACGGGCAACGGCGTGATCGGAGCGGCTGTATACGGCGGCGCCGGTGACGACGTAGTTATGATAAATCACGGCGATTTATGGTGGCAGGGACATGTCGGCGTTATGCAGGACGTTGCGGACAAACTTGCGTCCGTACGCAAAAAACTCGACGATAACAGTCCCGCAACTGCGCAGGATATTCTTTCCGGCGCTTTGATTTCCAAGAATTACAGACCTTTGATGTCGTATCCGTTGCCGCTCTGCGATTTCCGGATCAGTCAGCCGCTCGATAAGTCGGCGCGCGATTATCAGCGCATACTCAATATGGAGAACGGCGAAGTTTCCGTCGTTTTTCGCGACGGCGCGACAAAATACGAACGCTCGATGTTCGTATCCCGCGCAAACAATCTCGTTTGTTACGAGATCACTAAGTCGGGTAATAAAAGTATCGACGTTACGTTCTCGTTCGGTCTGCACGACAAATTCAATTCGCGCACTCCGGTGTCGGTAAGCAAGATGCCCGACGGCGTGAACGTCAGATATGAAAATTTCTTCATGTATTTTTCCGCGCGTTCGGACAACGGTTCCGATTTCGGTTGCGTCGCGCGCATAAACCATTTCGGCGGCAATCAGACCGTAGACCCTCAGAAAGGAATAACGATCAAGGGCGCGGAAAAAGTGCTGGTGCTTATCAGTCCGTTCATCGAAAGTCAGCGCGAGAAAGAATGGAAGAACCGCAAGTCGTCTCTTACGGCGGTAAAGCTCACGTACGATAAACTTCTTAAGGAGCATACCGCGCTTCATTCGCGGTTGTTCTCGTCCGCCGAACTCGATCTCGAGGCGCCCGATCGCGACGCAAGCGTAGATAAACTGCTCGACGACGCGTTTGTCGGGGGCGAACTTCCGCTTGCTCTCAGTGAAAAACTGTGGGCGTTCGGTCGGTTTCTGCTCGTATGCGGCGCGTCGCCGACGACTCAGCCTTGTCCTCCTTACGGACTCTGGTGCGGGGATTTCAAAGCGCCCGACTCGAACATAGACGCGTCCGGTCCGCTTCAGATGATGTACGAACAGATTTTCGCGGGCAATCTTTGCGAATACGTCAATTCGATACATAACTATTATAACACCGTTCTCGACGACCTGAAGAAGAACGCATCCCGTCTTTACGGTTGCCGCGGCATTATGATACCGTCGGTGATCGCTCACGGAACCGGCGCGCTCGGTACTACGGATCCGGCAGTCATTCATTTCACTGCCGCAGCGGGCTGGATCTCAGAGCTTTTCTTCGATTATTACCGTTTTACCGGCGACGATAAATTTCTCAAAATCAAGGCAATGCCGTTCATGAAAGACGTCGCTACGTTCTACGAGGAGTTCCTCAAACTCAAGGACGGCAAATACGAATCTTCGCCGTCGTACAGCCCGAACACGACCCCCGGGAACTGGACGATAGGAAAAGAAGAACTCAAAATCGCGCGCAATTCCACTGTAGATTTCGCGGTCATTCGCGAATTGCTTTCCAATCTCATCTCGGGGAGCAAAGCGACCGGACTGTATAAGGACGAAGTTCAGAAATGGGAGTATATGCTTTCGTGCATTCCCGCATATATGACGAACGCGGACGGCACCGTCAAAGAGTACTGCGACGACGAATATTCGGATAACGACGCTTCGCCTTCCGCCGCAATGTTCTATCCGGTATTCCCGGGCACGGAAGTAGGCGCGGCATATCCCGAGCTTGTACGTTCGTTCTCGCAAACGGCGCACAAAAAACTCGATACCGCAAAGAAATCGTTTACGTCGGGCAGCCTTGCCAGGTATGCCAACGTGCTCGCGCGTACGGGCGACGGCGACGACGCATACGATATTATCGTGAAAATGGTGCGGTCGATGAGTATGCAGAACCTCGTATTCGCGACGAACGACTGGCGCGGCATGGGAATAGGAAAAGAGGACAGCTGGGCGACGTATTCGCTCGAGGGCAATATGGGCGTTACGAACGCCATGCAGGAGATGTTGCTTCAGTCCACCGACTCGACGATATACATTCTTCCCGCGCTTCCGAAAGATTTCGAACGCGGTTCGATCGACGGATTTCTTACCCGGACGGGCGTCGAAGTGTGCATGACCTGGAACGCCCGCCGCGGTACGGCAAATATTAAACTCAAATCGCGCAAGGCGATTGCCGTCAACGTCAAACTTCCTTCGGGCGCGGGGTACAAAGCCGGCAAACTCGGCGAAACGTTCGATCCCGAAACGGCAACGATAAGCGGTCTGAAACTTACGGCGAATAAACAGCTTTCGCTCGACGTGCGCTTCTGACGGTCGGAATAAGCGGGCATAACGGATCGTAGACTATAATCCGGTCTGCCGCAGTTAAAGCGGAAAATAAGATCGGAAGAGCACACGTCTGAACTCCAGTCACTTACAGGAATC
>CANDJX010000122.1 GCA_947385185.1 uncultured Clostridia bacterium | reverse complement strand
CCGTCGCCGTCTTTGAGCACTATCGTTTTGTGGAACGTTTCAAACGACCCCGCCGCAAACGCGTCTCCGCGATCGAGTACTGTCGTTCCCGTCCCCGCGGTCGCTATTATAGCCATCACCGCAAGACTCGCCACTATTATACTCGTAAGTAATATCAGTCTTATCTTCCGCACCTTCTCGCTCATAACGCACCTCCCGTTATTCCTTTATCCGTTCCGGAGTATGCGAAATAAGCGCGGCAATATCTTGCCACGCTTAAAATGCGGAAAAATGACAGTCCCGTCTTTACGGTCTGTGTTTCTTCGCTTTTATTACCCCCCCCCGGATTTGTAAACTTTGTCAAGAAGAACTTCATAAAAACTTCCTCGCTTGCTTTTCTTTTCAACGTATACCTTTCTGTATACACTGTAATTTTAATACATTTGTCGAAAAAAGGCAAGCGTTTTTATGACTTTTGCGTTCTTGTGGCTCTTTGGAAGTTTCTACCACTATATATTGTGGTTTTTTTGTTGCGATCAAACGCAAATGCGACATACTCAAGCAATGCAAGCAAATATAAACGAAAAACCCGGAGCACATACTCGGGGTTTTTCGCGGTAAGATGATGGTGATGATAGGAGGATTTGTGGTGGTCCTTCGTGCTTTTAATATACCACACACAGATCGGTTTGTAAATACATATTGCATAACTTGACGTTATTTCAGCCTAAATTGCAAATACGTACCGATAAATTTGTCATTTTTCGGTACGAATTGCTTATACGCTCTCTTTTTTCTTTAATTCCGTCAGTCTTTGCCATATCAGATCGGCTATCGCTTCCGCGCCGTAACCGGTCTTGAGCGTTTCCATTTTTCGGGCATAAGGCTCGAGAAGCGACGGATTGTCGACGAACTCGAAAACTCTTTCCACGGCTTTTTTCACGTTCGGGATATACATACCGCCGCGAACGATGTCGACGTAATATCGTTTCATAAATTTTTCTATATACGTTATGCATTTGGTTATGATGACCGGTATGCCGAAATATGCGGGCTCCGCCATGGAGTTTGCCCCGCCCTTGCCCATGAACACGTCCGCGGCGGCGATGTAGCCGAGCACGTCCTCGGTATACCCTACGGGGATTATATGCACGGTCGGCGAAGTTTTCATATTTTTAAGCCGCCCGAAAAGCGCGTCGTTCGTCCCGCAAAGCGCGATAAGCGTCAGATTTTTATCCGACGAAGCGAGAGCTTTGACCGTTTCTTCCAGCCGCGCCATACCGTAACCGCCGTCGCATAACGTAACGACGAACGAGTCTTTTATGCCGAGTTTTTCGCGGCATTCCGCTTTTTTGCCGAGATATTTGTCCGCTTCGGGGCGAATGGGGAACGGAACGCCCGTAATGTTCCCGCCCGCGTACATTCTTCTGCCCACGACCTGTTCGTACCCCGGCACGGTCGGCATAAGAAGCTCGTTACAATCCATATTGAACATACCGTTCGAATATGCGTCGGGACAGAACATCATCGTATACGGATGAACGTCGAGGTGCTTGGAATAGAAAGCCGTAGCCCAGTGTGCGGTATACAAAAGATCCGCGTCGAGATCGCGGAGGTGCTCGACCGCTTTCGGTTTGCTTTTCATTCCGCCCGGAGTCATCGCCATGAGGTATTGCTGACCGAGCGCGTCGCCCGCAATGAAGTTACCGAACAAACACAGCTTGCCGAGAATACCGTTGCGGCTCTGAAGTTTTACCGCGAGCGAAAAACCTTTTTCGAAATCTTCGAGGTCGCGGTCGCCGCTCTCGGTATAGAACCGCGAAACGATCGTTTCGGCGCGATCGCCGTACTTCTTTTCAAACGCTTCCGCGACCGCCTGCACCGGCGTTATATGCCCCTTGCCCGCTTCCACGAGCGTGAACACGACGCGCGGTCGGGTACGCACGACCGGCTTGACTTTTTGTATGTCCTCTGCCCGGGCGTCCTCGAGCTTGCGCTCGGAAAAAGCAAGAAACGCGCCGAAAATTATCTGGAAGTTCGTATACCAGAAGAAATTATCGAGCAGACTGAGCGCTATTATGAGCGCGGGTATACCGCATATCAAACATTTTCCGAACGAAAACTTGCGAATAAGCACCTCGAGCCAGTTTTTGAAATGGATAAGAAACGCAAGCACGCCTACTATGCCGAGCGCGCCGAGGAACTCCACGCCGATGTTATGATAGAAATTGCTGTAGAAATTGCCGTTTATCTCATTGCCGTTATACCCGCCGTCGAGAAAGCCTACGCCGAACACGGGAGCGCGGGTAAAGTCGGACATACCGTCCTGCCATAACTCGAAACGCCCGCTGTCCGCCGCGTCGAAACGGAAAATAAACTTCACGCTTTCGGCGAATTCGTCGATGCCGCCCGAACACGAGATCATGCCGAGCAGAGTACACATGAGCGTCGCGATGAACGCGCCGGTCACTATTCTGTTGACTACCCTGTTTTTGCCCGTGAAACAGCATATTACTATACATACGACAAAAGCTATGCCGCCGATAAGGATCGCGGTGCGGGCGTTGGAAAAAACCACCGCGGCATAAAACGCAATTGCCGACACGTACGGCAATACGGGGTAGCGTCGCGAATGCGCAAGATACATCGCCGCCGGAATGCAAACGGCGAGAAGCGCGCCGGTTATATTGAATTCGCCCCAGGCAAAAATAGTGTTTTCGCGGCGGAAGCCCGTTATCGATCCGTCCGCGTCACGCCAGAAAAGTTTATCCTCTATGCCGAGCCGCATGGACAGTATAAACATTTCGATAAGTATCATTCCGCCCAGGCAAACCATGATTTTGCACGCGTACGCCACGGAGTCGGTCGTTTTGTCCGTCATGGACAGCACGAGAAAATATATAAAGAAAATACCGACGGCTTCGAGCGCGCCTATAGCGAGGTTTGCCGCCGTCCAGGACGAACTGAAAACGCCGTTGAGCATAAACGCCCCGGAAAGACATAACAGACCTATCGTATACAGCCCGCGTTTCGTCACCGCGTCGTGAAGGACTCCCGTCACGGCGAACTTATATATCATTGCTGTCACCATGATCGCGCCGCATATTATCATATTAACAAGTCCCGCAGGCGCAAACGCTCCTAACACGTCGTCGCGCGAGATCGATATATCTATATATTCCGTATCGCTTCCGATCGAATAATACGCAAGAAAAAGCGGAACGAGAAAAACTTTCACGTCGTCCGAGAACAAGGCGGCAAATACTACGGTCAGGGTCAGAATCCAGAATATAGGTATGTACGCCGCCATGCCGAACGCGCTCGCAAGCGCGCCGAGTACCGCAAAAAATGCAGGATACCAAACAGATTTCTGCACTTCGACAAGTTTATTCACAACAGCGTTTTTTTCTCTTATCCTCGAAAAAACTTCCATGATAGCCCGTATTATCCGTTCCTTGCACGGTTGTTATAAAACATTATATAGGTTTTTGCCGGCTATGTCAATAATGTTTCGATAACCGCCCGACTTTTCACGAGGCTGTCACTCTTTGTCGCTTTCTTTCGAGGCGTACGGGCTGTAAGAACGATTCCGATCTCATATACGGGCGCTCACGGACGGTTTATTTTACGAATCGCGTAGTTTCAGGCGATTTTTTGCGCGGCGGGAACGCATTGTTGCTCCCTCGGGTTGACTTGCATAACGAAGTAGTGTATTATTTACGTATGGATTCATTCAGACATTCGCATTCGCTCGGACAAAATTTTCTGACCGATCGCAATCTGCTGTCGGCAATCGTTGCCGACGCGGGCGTTTCGCCGACGGATACCGTCATCGAGGTCGGCGCGGGTCAGGGCGCGCTCACCCGTCCGCTCGCCGAAACGGGCGCGCGCGTGATTGCGTTCGAGATCGATACGCGGCTCGGAGAATATCTGCGACCGCTCGAAGCCGAGTTCCCGAACCTGACCGTCGTATTTGCCGATTTCATGAAATGCGACCTCGCGGACTTCGGCGTGACCGGATTCAAATCCGTGGCGAATCTGCCGTATTATATAACCACGCCCGTGCTTTTTCGTTTTCTCGACAATCC
>CANDJX010000121.1 GCA_947385185.1 uncultured Clostridia bacterium | reverse complement strand
CCCGAGATCAACACTTACAAGCACACTCTTTCCCTACACGACGCTCTTCCGATCTCCGAACCGCTCGTGGTTTTTTCCGTACTGACGACGTCGCAAAACAAATACGCGCCGGGAGAGATGATTGAGATCGGCGCGGTCAAACTGATAGACGGAAAAATTACCGAAACCTTTTCGTCGCTGATAAGACCGTCGGTCGAAATGTCTGAAGAAGCAAGACTTGCGGCGGGCGTGCTCGCATCGGAGTTTACGGGAAAGCCGACTTTCGATCAGGTAGTGCCCGATTTTTATAAATTTTTCAACGGTTTTACGTTGACGGGGTTTCCCGTCGACTGGCACATTTACGTGCTTCGTCCGTATCTGGAAAAGCTGCATATTCCCGAACCGCCTCTCGCCGAAATAACGAAATACGCCGATGCGTCGAAATTCAAAGAGGCGCGCCCGAAGAATACAAGACGAGCATTGCCTTTTGCGGAAGCGTATGCCAAAATTTTGGCAAATATCTGATCAAAACGCTTGCATTGCATTTCGGTATATGGTATAATTTTATTACTTGAATAGTGTATGCTATAGAGTGGACTTGCGGGTCCGCTCTTAACTTTTATCGGAGGATGGCGAATTATGAATAAAGCGATTTTCGATGCCGTAAATCCGAAAATTGTTTCGCTCGGTTATGAGATCGTCGATATAGAGGAACGCTCCGAATACGGACAGAAAATAATTACCGTGGTCGTCGATAAAGTCCCGGGCGGCATAAGCCTCGACGATTGCGAAACGCTTCACTACGCGATAGAGCCGCTCATGGACGAACTCGATCCGACGTGCGGAAAACCGTACGTTCTCGAAGTATCTTCTCCCGGGCTCGACAGACCGTTGAAAACGGCGAGGGATTTCGAGCGTAATTACGGCAAAGAAGTGGAAGTCAGACTTTACGCGCCGCTTAAAGGCGTGAAAAGCTACGAAGGAATCCTCGTGGAGCGGACGGAAAACTATATAGTTTTGTCGACCGAAAGCGGGGAGAACAAAATAGAATCGAACAGAATAGCGATTGTAAGACCGCTCGTAAAATTCGGGTAGGTCGGAAATTAAAGGAATAATTTCGGAGGAATATAAGTATGGTCAGTAAGGAGTTTTTCGCCGCTCTCGACGCGCTCGAGAGAGAAAAAAAGATACCCAAGCAAATCTTTATCGAAACTCTTGAAAGCGCGCTTGCGCTTGCGTATAAGAAGCAGTACGGCAATGCAAAGAACGTCGAGGTAATGTTGGTCCCCGAGCGTTCGGCTATCCGCTTTCTCGCTACGCTCACTGTGGTGGAGGAGGTCGAAGATAAGGACACTCAGATCAGTCTCGAGGACGCAAAACTTATAAACAAAAAATATAAGGTCGGCGATAAAATTACCGAGGAGATCGACAGCAAGGATTTCGGACGTATCGTAGTGCAGAACGCCAAACAGGTCATTATGCAGAAACTGCGCGAACTCGAAAACAGCGCCGCTTACGACGAACTCAGCGAAAAAGAGGACGAACTGATTTCATGCGTCGTAAGGCGTATAGACGGCAAATACGTTTACGTCGAAGTCAAACAGCTCGACGCCGTGCTTTCTCCCGCCGATCAGCTTCCGGGCGATAAATTCTACGTCGGTGAGCGCATCAAGGTCTACGTAAAGAAAATCAAACAGGGGACGAGAGGACCTCAGGTTCAGGTCAGCAGAACCGTTCCCGGTTTCGTGCGTAAACTTTTCGAAGCGGAAGTTCCCGAGATCAAGTCCGGTCAGGTGGTCATCAAAGGACTTGTAAGAGAGCCGGGCTTCCGCACCAAAATGGCTGTATACAGCGAAGACGCCAATATCGACGCCGTAGGCGCGTGCGTCGGTAACAGAGGACTTCGCGTCAATTCCATAGTGTCCGAGCTCGGCGGCGAAAAAATCGAGATCATTCCGTGGTGCGAAGATCCGCTCGAATTTATTGCAAGAGCGCTTTCGCCCGCGAAGGTCATTATGGTCGAAGCCAACGAAACGGAGAGGAGCGCGAAAGTAATCGTCAACGACGATATGCTCAGTCTGGCTATCGGGCGCGACGGACAGAACGCGCGTCTTGCCGCGCGCCTTACGAACTGGAAAATAGACGTTAAACCGTATTCGTCCGTTCGGAAGAAGATGGAAGAGGAAGAAACACCCGATTCGGATCGCACCGAAGTCGCGGTCGAGGATGTCGGAGGTCTTGAGGACTGATGAGTAAAATTCCGCAGAGAATGTGTATTGCTTGTCGCGTCATGAAGGATAAGCGCGAGCTTGTCAGATGCCGCGTGACTCCCGATGGGACCGTCGAAATCGATCCTACGGGCAAGAAAAGCGGCAGAGGCGCATATATTTGCTCTGCGGCGGAGTGCGTTAAGAGAGCGAGAAAAAACAATCTGCTGTCAAAAGCGCTCGGGGTCGAAGTCGGACCGGATTTATACGACGCATTGGAAAAGAATGGGTAAGATCGAAAGTTATCTCGGTTTTGCGGTACGGTCGGGTAAGATATTATACGGTATAGACAGTATCAAACAAAGCAAAAAACGAAAATATTTGCTTGTTCTGTCGCCGTCCGCATCCGAAAATCTTCGTGAAAAAGCGGAGCGGTATTCTACGGACTTCCGCGTCCCGCTCGTTGTTACAAACGAAAATCTCGAAGATATAATGAATAAACCGAATTGTAAATTGGCGGCTTTGCTCGACGCAAATATGGCGAAAGCCGTGATCGAGTCTATGGGGAGGTAATATGGCACAGGAACAAAAACAATCTAAATTTTCATTGGAAGGTCTGAAAAAACTGATCGCGCAGACAAGCGCGAACGGCGACTTTTTGGCATACCGTGCCGAAATGGATAAGGCGTACGGTCGGATAGGAACCGTTCTCGCGGCTTGCCGCGAAGCTGCGGCGGAGCTCAGAAGCGCCGCAGAGGAGACGGTTAAGGTCGAACAGACGGAGAAGCCCAAAGAGATCAAATCTCCCGCGGCGCCGACTGCCGCGCCGACGACCATGGCGCCCAAAAAAGCCGAAGCTCCGGTACAGACCGAAAAGACTCAGCCCGCCGCCGCGCAAATAAAGACGAAACGCATAGACAATATTCCCAGTTATGTAAAAGGCGTCGTAAACCTTCGTCAGGATCCTCCCAGACGCCCGCGCACTTCCGCGGCGCCGGGAGCAAAGACATATCCGGGATCGCGTCCGTCGCAGTCGTCGGCGGGTTCGTCCAGACCTTTGTCTGCCAGAACGGCCACGCCTCCTCCCGCGGTAAGTTCCGTTTCCAAGACGAGAAAAATTTCGGATAAGGACAAAAAGAAAGAGCCTGCGAAGTACGAGGAAAAGAAGGCGATGACCAAGCGCACGCTCATTCGCAAGGGCTTTATACAGGACGATATCGACGACGACAGAGTGAGAGTCCGCAAGCTCAAGAACAAGAAAAAGAGCGAGCAGATCGCCGTTGAACCGAAAGTCATCGATAACGTAACCATTACCAACGTTCAGACTACCGTAAGACAGTTGAGCGAAATGATAGGCGTGCCCGCGCAGGAAATAATGAAGAAGATTCTTACTTTAGGCGGCACACCCGTAACGTCGATAAATTCCGTTCTCGACGACGAAACGACTTTCCTTGTCGCGGATGCGTTCGGGGTCAAAGTCAACAGAAAGGTGGCGCAGTCGCAGGAAGAACTTGCGGAAGCGTTGCACGACGAAGCGGACGACGAGAAAGATCTCGTTACCCGTCCTCCGGTCATTACCGTAATGGGACACGTCGATCACGGTAAAACGAGTTTGCTCGACGCAATAAGAAAGACCAACGTCGTCGGCGGCGAGGCGGGCGGCATTACTCAGCACATAGGCGCATATTCGGTGACGTGGGAATACGAGAAGAAAAAGCGTCTTATCACGTTCCTCGACACGCCCGGGCACGAAGCGTTTACCGAAATGCGTGCGCGCGGCGCGAAAGTGACGGATATAGTTATTCTCGTCGTTGCCGCGGACGACGGCGTTCAGCCGCAGACGATCGAGGCTATATCGCACGTCAAGGCGGCAGGCGTGCCTATGATCGTCGCGATAAATAAGATAGATAAACCTACGGCGAACGTCGAAAAGATTATGGAAGAACTTTCCGCGCACGGAGTGATCTCGGATCAGTGGGGCGGCGACGTGAGAATGGTTCCTATTTCCGCCAAGAA
>CANDJX010000120.1 GCA_947385185.1 uncultured Clostridia bacterium | reverse complement strand
GAGATTCCTGTAAGTGACTGGAGTTCAGACGTGTGCTCTTCCGATCTGTCTTATGTTCGAGCATAGAGTGCGCATACCGTCTGAGCGTTATCGTCGGGTCGCCGTGCCCCAATAACTCCGAAAGCGTTTTTACGTCCATTCCCACTTCCAACGCGCGCGTTGCAAACGTATGCCTCAGAGCATGAAAACCTTTGTGCGGAACATCGATCTTAGCAAGCAGCCTTTCGAACGTCTTTTGATAACTACGTATCTCCGCGCCGTACTCCTTGTTCCTTCCGCATACGACATACTCGCAGGCGGACCGTTTGTATAACGTTTTCAATTTCACAAGCAGCGCTTTCGGCAGAGGTATATACCGTTTCGAGTTCTCCGTTTTCGGCGTATCCGTGATTTTTTCGTACTTCCCGTTTTTCCAACAATCGTGACAAGACTTTGAAACCGATAATATACCTTTCGCGAAATCGACGTCACCCCACGTGAGCGCAAGAAGCTCGCCTATGCGCAAACCCGTATACAGGCACAGCGTTATGCCGAACAAATGACCTTTTTCGCTCCCCGCTATATAACTTTCTATTTTGTGCTGTTCGCTTCTGGTGAAACTCTCGACTTTCTTTTCCTGCGATTTCGGGCGGACGATTGCATCCGAATATTGCGCGTTCGTTATATCGAGCATAACGGCGCGTTTAAGCGACGACTTCAGAGTAGAAACAATACCGTTCACGGTGTTTGCGGCAAAGCCGTATTCGATCAATCCGACCGTAAATCCCTGTAAGATCCGAGCCGAAAGTTCGCATAGCTCGTATGCGCCCAATGCGGGCGCTATGTGATTGTTTATCTGCGCATAATATTTCTCGTATGTCCGCGTTTTTACAGTCGGTTTGACGTATAATGCGAGCCACTCGCAGAGCCAATCCTTGTATTTCATAGTACTCTCCTGTTGTTGAATTTGCCTTTATTTTAGCACATACGGTATTCTTTAACCGAATAAAACAAAGGTCGGAACGGTATAGAGCCGTCCCGACCTTATTCGGTAGGTATTCAATCACAGCGACGAACGAACAATAATTCAGATGAGAACCGCCGACGATAAACGTCCGAAAAAATGCCGCAGGATACGATTTTTAATATCGATCACTTTATATAAGCGTTATTTCCTGCGATCCGGGCATACTCTGACGCCAAAAAAGAAAAGAACTTGCGGCATGGCGAAAAGACAGTAAAAAAACGAGCGCGCCCGATGATAAGCAATCGAAAAAGCAAAAACCGGCAAGCTCGCGGAACTTGCCGGTTTTTTGGTCGAGGCGACGGGATTCGAACACGCGACCTCATGGTCCCGAACCATGCGCGCTACCAGACTGCGCTACGCCTCGACAGTGTGTATATTTTACTTCATTTAATGCGATTTGTCAATTATTTAACAGCTATATTCATACCTTTAATAAGTTAATTTTATTTCGCCGATATTACTCGTCGCGAAGCCGACAGCATTATTTACGGTATGCGATCGCCGCCCCGCTCGTTTCATTTTTATTATAAAAATCCGATATACTTTGCTTTACATTTATCCGCAAATATGATAGAATACGTTATGCAAGCAAGCGCTTGAAGGTGTAGTTCAGTTGGTTAGAACGCTACCTTGACATGGTAGAGGTCATAGGTTCGAGTCCTATCATCTTCACCAAAACGAACAGACGGATCTTTCCGATCCGTCTGTTTTTATATTTCTGTATTTATTAAATTCCCGTCTTCTTATTTTATCCGATTTCTTTTTCGGCAAGAGCGAGGGCGGCGGTGATAGTATCGTCCATATCGAAATATTTATACATTCCGAGTCTGCCGCCGAAAATGACGTTGTTCTCTTTGTCCGCAAGCGCTTTGTACTTGGCGTAGAGTCCGTCGTTGCGCTCGTTATTGACCGGATAGTACGGTTCGTCGCCGCGCTTCCACGTCGCCGGATATTCGCGCGTAACGACCGTTTTCGGCTGAGTACCGAACTCGAAATGCTTATGCTCGATTATGCGCGTATAAGGCACTTCGTACTCGGTATAATTCACGACGGCGTTACCCTGATAATTCTCGCAGTCGAGCGTTTCCGTTTCGAAACGGAGCGAGCGGTATTCGAGTTCGCCGAACTTATATCCGTAATACTCGTCGATCATGCCCGTAAACAGCACTTTATCCGCAAGACCGTCGAGTTCCGCTTTATTCGCAAAATAATCGGTACCGAGTCTGACGTCGCTGCCATCGAGTAATTTTTCGCATATCTTCGTATAGCCGCCTATCGGTATACCCTGATAACGATCGTTGAAATAATTGTTGTCGTAAATAAACCGCACGGGCAGGCGACGGATAATGAACGCGGGCAATTCGGTCGCGCGTCTGCCCCACTGTTTTTCGGTATACCCTTTGACGAGTTTTTCGTAAATGTCGCGTCCTACGAGCGAAAGCGCCTGTTCTTCGAGATTTTTCGGTTCGTCGACCGCGGCTTCCGCGCGCTGCGCATCGATCTTCGCTTTTGCCTCCGCGGGAGTCACGACTCCCCACATTTTGGAAAAAGTATTCATATTGAACGGCATATTGTACAGTTCGTCTTTATATCTCGCAACGGGACAGTTCACGTAATTATTGAATTCGACGAGCGAATTGACGTAATCCCACACGCGTTTATCCGAAGTGTGGAAGATATGCGCGCCGTACTTATGCACGTTGATGCCCTCGCGTTCTTCGGTATAAATGTTTCCGGCGATATGGTCCCTCTTGTCTGTCACGAGGCATTTTTTGCCTTTTTTCGTTGCTTCGTGCGCGAACACCGAGCCGAACAGCCCTGCGCCTACGATCAGATAATCGTACTTTTTCATAAAATATCTCCTTATCTTTCTTCGTTTCAAGTATACCCGAATTTCTTTACAAAATCAAGCAAAAGTTATATAATATCGTTAAATGAAACCTACGCTCGACAAGAAGTGGCGCAAAGAGCTCTTAAACAACGAGCTCCGTCTTATACTGTTCGCGATCATAACCGGCATATTCGCCGGAACTCTCGTCACGCTTTACAACGTATTCGCGTCGTACGGCGAAAAATGTTCGGTTGCCTGGTACGAAGCGCTCATACGAAACCCCGGGTTTATTCCCCTGCTTTTTCTCGCGCTTTTCACCGGCGCGATAATAGTCGGCACCGTAATCCGATTCATTCCGCTCGCGCGCGGAAGCGGCATTCCGCAGATCGAAGGCGCGATACGCGGAGGACTCGTTCTCAAATGGTTCAGGCTTATGGTAAGCGGGTTCGCGCTCTCGCTCGCGGCGATATTCCTCGGAATGAGCGCGGGCAGCGAGGGACCGAGTATGCTTATCGGCGGCAGCGCGGGTTGCGGCGTCGGAGAACTGACCGGACAGGATAAACGCACGACGAGATACCTCATAACCGGCGGCGCGTCGGCGGGGCTTGCGGTAGCGTTCAACGCGCCGCTTACCGGCTTTCTTTTCGCATTCGAAGAAGCGCACAAAAAATTCACGCCCGAGATATTTTTCACGGCTTTCTTTTCCGTCGTGTCCGGTATCTTCACGCGCAACGGTCTGCGTATGCTCATAGGTCTGATAGACCCGTCGATAACGGTATCGTCCGCGTTCGAAGCGTTTGATCTGGGAGTGATCGGATCGTTTGCCGAAATCCCCGCAATAATCGGCATAGTCGCGATCGCCTCAATCGTCACCGGACTTCTCGGCGTAGGGTTTTATTACGCCGTAATGTCTATCCGACCGTTGTTCGGCAGACTAACGTTTTTCGGCGGCGCAGGCAAATATATGATACCGTTCGGCTTAGCCGGAATCTTCGGGCTTATTTCCGTCTATGAAATGGGCGGCGGACACAGCCTTATAGAAGCGCTCGGCACAAACGGCGGAATAAACGAATTTTCGGTTTCGCTCAATTTCGCCGCGCCGGTCGTCGTTTCGATCGTCGTCGTGCTCGTGATGAAATTTATCGCGTCGGTATGCAATATGGGCGCGGGCGTACCGTGCGGCGTATTCATACCCATGCTCGCGACGGGCGCGTGCGTGGGCGGCATAGTAAGTTACGCCGCTCAAAGCTGCGGAATGTCGCCCGTATATTCGGACGTAATCGTCATGATATGCATGGCAACGTTTTTCGCAACGATAGTCAAAGCGCCGCTTACAAGCATAGTTATGGTGTTCGAGCTTACGGGTAGCTATAATTTCAATCTCATACTGCC
>CANDJX010000119.1 GCA_947385185.1 uncultured Clostridia bacterium | reverse complement strand
CGACGATAAGCTGTTCGATAAACAGGTTTTCGGATTGAAAAAGCTGCAGGGAATGATGAAAAAGGGTAAGGTGGATTGGAAGAAGTACAGCTTTAAGGGTAAAATTCTCGTGCTCGGCACAAAGATACTCGGCGCGTTCAAATCCGAAGAGAAACTTGTGAAACAGTACGCGGAACTTTCCGCGAAGTACAACGGAACGGACAGCGCGCGGCGGTTTATATCGAACGACCTGTTTTCGCTGTTCGATATCAAGTACGACAGAGAGCTTATGGCGGAAACGGAAGATATGCAATTCGAGACCGAGCGGTTTCCCGTATTCAAGGGTTATGACAAAATATTGACTCTCGATTACGGCGATTATATGACGCCGCCTCCGCCGGAAGAACGCAGGTCTTCGCATACCGAGACAAGCGAGTAATTTGCCTGCGTGCATTGTTCGGACGGTAATCGACAAAGGAGAATTCGACTTGAAATCGATAAAGACAGCATATTTATTGGTCGTTCATAAGAATCCCGATCTGGTAAACGAGTTTATCGCTCAGCTGTTGCAAAACGGAGACTGCGATATTTATATCCATATCGACAAAAAGAACGAGTCCATATCAAAGGACATTGTTCGCAACGAACACGTTTTCGTTTGCAGTGAGTACGAGGTGCGCTGGGGCAGTTTCGAGATAGTCAAAGCCGCTATCGAATTGATGAGGGCGGCAAATGCCGCCGATAAAGGATATACGCATTTTTACTTCGGATCGGGTCAGGATCTTCTTGTCAAGAAAGGCTTGTACGGGCATTTGGCGGACAACCCCGAAAAGATATTTATGCAGATCTACCGCGAAGTCACGAAAAGAGACCGTGCGTCGGCAAGGTATAGGATACGATGGCCGCGTAAGTATATGATCCGCAACGACAGACATTTTTACAGGTTCGTGCGTATCTGGATGCAAATGCTGTGCAAGATAGGCATAGTGTGTCACCCGAATAGGATCGAGTTGAATAATCCCGTCAAGTTCTATACGGGCAGTACGTGGTTCATCGCGCCCATAGAAGTTATGCGGTATATACTCGATTATATCGACGACAATCCGGATTACTGTATGTTCTGGGAAGATAGCCTGGCGTCCGATCTGATGTTTTTCCAAACGATAGTTATGAACTCGCCGTATGCGTGTAACGTTACGGACGGGTTGATGTACGTCAGATGGGGTGAAACTTTCGCGACGAGAAACCATCCGCAGGACGTTACGATCGAGGATGACAAGTATATCGAAGCGGGCAATTATTTTTGCGCGAGAAAGTTCGATTGCAACCGAGAGGCGATAGATTACTATTTGCGAAAAACTGCGAGCGGCGGTTGCGAAGAAGATTGCGGAGATCGATAGAATGAAAGTATTGGTATTGATGTCGACATATAACGGCGAAAAATTTTTGCGGGCGCAGTTGGACAGTCTTTGCGCTCAAACCCAACCCGTCGATATTTTGGTAAGAGACGACGGATCTTCCGATTCGACGCGCGAAATACTCGAAGAGTACAAAGCGCAGGGCAAGCTGGATTGGTACGGCGGCGAAAATTTGAATTCGTCCAGAAGTTTTTGGAACTTGGTGCGCAATGCGCCGAAAGCCGATTATTATGCGTTTTGCGATCAGGACGACGTGTGGCTGGAAGATAAAGTCGAAGTCGCCGTCCGTGCCTTGCGCGAAGCGGAGGACCTGTCGCGGCCGTTGCTTTATTGCGGCACGGTGTCGCCCGTTACGGTCGACCTCGAACCTATCGCATACAAAACGCTCTCGTCGGTAGGCAAAACCGACTTTGCTCACGCATTGCTTTTCAGTCTTTCCGCAGGGTGTACGTTCGTTTATAACGCCGCCGCCCGCGAGCGGATGGAACAATACGATATGGAAAAACAGTGCGTCACCTATCACGACTGGCTGACGCACAAGATCGTCGCAATGACGGGCGAGATAATTTACGACAGAGATCCGCACATTCTGTACAGGCAACACGGCAACAACGTGGTCGGCGCGGGGCGTAAGAGTATCGGCGGATTTTTCCGCAGGCTGAAAAATTTGTTCTTTACGAGCGCGTCCGTGCGCAGCGACGTCGCAAAGAGCCTGTACGAAGTTTACGGCGACGGTTTGGACGAAAAGAACAAAGAAATCCTTCGCACCGTTGCGTTCTATAAGGAAGACAAAAAACTCAAAAAACGGTTTTTGCACAGCGAGGATTTCCGCGTCGACGGGAAAAGCGATTTCGCTTTGAGAACGCTGATAAGGTTCAACAAAATATGAGTAAAACGGTTTTGGCAACCATAACGACGTACAATCCGGAAATCGGATTGTTGGAGAAGAATATCGACGCCGTAAAAGGGCAGGTCGATAAACTTATCGTTTACGAAAACGCGTCGGCTAACCGCGACGAAGTTTTACGCCTGTGCGAAGAAAAGAACGCGGAAGTCGTTTGCAACGACAAAAATTACGGAGTGGCGGGCCCGCTGCACGACGGGATCGACTACGCCGTCGAAAACGGGTACGATTATATTCTCACCCTCGATCAGGACTCGGTAGCGTCGGCGGGTATGGTGGACAAATTAATTGAGTTGATAAAGTCCGACGATAATCTCGCTATAGTCGCCGCGAATCCGGTCCCCGCGACAGTCGCCGAATCGGAAAGCGTTCCCGTCGAGAACGTCTCCGTCGATTCGGTATACACGTCGGGTATGCTTGCGGACGTCGGCAAGATAAAGAGTATCGGCAACTATATGCCGGAGATGTTCATCGATTGGGTGGACGACGAAATATGTTATAGGGCGAAAGAGTGCGGGTACGGAATATTGCAGAGCGGAATTCCATTGATCCACAGGCTGGGCGATCTGCAAAAAGCGCGGTTTCTATGGAAAAAAATTTACGTACAGAATTATTCCGAATTTAGATACTACCATATTTTCAGAAACGGATATTATTGCATCGAGCGGTACGGCAAGCGTAAAGATCTGGTCAAGCGTTGCAAGCGTCGGTTGACGAAAGCGAAACTTAAAGTTATTCTTTATGAAAAGAATAAAGCGTCCAAACTTAAAGCGATGAAACAGGGGAAGCGCGACGCCGAGAAATTCTTTGCGGATATGCGCCGAAAATACGAATTCGCGAAAGGAGAAGCAGACAGGCAGAAAAGATGAGTCCGACGGTCGTGTCCATTCTATTGATATTTTATTTTTGCCTGATGGTCATCCTGATGTATCGGGAAAGTCGATTGCTTGCGGGTAACCGTTGCGGGCAGACCGTCCTTCGTCGGCAGGAGGGACGATTTTCTCGCGCAGGAAATTCGGCGACGAACGGCGATAAGCGTCGCGCCGCGATCCGTCGCCGCCGCGTGTCCGCAAGACAACTGCGATGGCTCGTTTTTCTTATTTTCATAGGCGTATTGTTCTGTGCGTTCCGAGACGTGCAAAACACTTACGACACGGGCAATTATATCGGTTGGTATCTGGGTTGGGACGTTTCGTCGCCGTCGGCGTTTTTCGATTTCGGCGGCGAAGTGGAGATCGGTTTCGAATTCGTTTCGCGGATCATCAAGCTGCTTTGTTTCGGTAACGTCGCAATATATTTGGGTGTGATCGCGCTTATCGTACTGTCGTTGTTCGCAGCCGCAATATGGAAGCTGACCGATAAGCGTTTGACCGTTTTTCTGTTGCTGTATTCGATATACGGATTCTATTACTCGTATATAGTAATTCGTCAAGGTATTGCGATGGCGATAATTTTTTATACGATCGCCTGTGTATATCGAAACAGGCGCTTATACGGAATCAAATTTCTGTTCGGCGTTTTGATCGCGGCGCTGTTCCATAAAGCGGCTGTTATATGTATAGTGATGCTGCCGTTTTTGAGCGGCAAACTGCGCATTAACAGGGTTGTGCTTTTTATTGTTTTTTTATTGACGTTGGCGTTGAGTATTTCCCGCAATACCGTTTTTATTATAGCCGACTTCGTATTGAAACTGGGCAAATTGCCTATATTCGCGTCGATATACGATCAAATTTTCGTTTATTTCGCGACGATACAGTTGGAATCGAATATGAACTTGGCGACGCTGGCTATTTTCTTTGTCATAATATGTTTTATGAACGTCGGAAAAAAGAACAGACGGTTGTGGAATATTATGATGGGAATAGAGTGTATAGGCGTATTGTTAATGGGGTTGCTTGCCGGTTGGAGCGTAGCGCTTAGGTTCGGACAGTTTTTCCTTGTCGCGCATTGTTTCCTGTTGC
>CANDJX010000118.1 GCA_947385185.1 uncultured Clostridia bacterium | reverse complement strand
AGATTCCTGTAAGTGACTGGAGTTCAGACGTGTGCTCTTCCGATCTGACGATTTTTTTATTTTTTATATTATTTATATTCAAATCATTGATTTTTGATTTCGCTTTTTTTCGTACCCGGCTTTTTGGGCGCGGGCTTTTTAGCCGGAATGCGTTTTGCTACGGGCACGCCGCCGCGATAACGGTAAGCGGACAGGTTTGCAAGCGGCTTTACGTTGATTCCGTCCCTCTTAAGCATTTCGATTGCAAGCTCCATATACGCGACGGAGCCTTTGGAATTCGGTTCGTACTGTACGACGGGCAGTCCGTGGCTGGGAGCTTCGCCGAGTCTGACGTTGCGCGGTATGCGGGTTTTGAACACGCTTTTGCCGAACCATTTCGCGACTTCCGCCGCGACCTGATTGGCAAGGTTGCTCCGTCCGTCATAGATCGTCATGAATACGCCCTCGATCTCCAGTCCGGGATTGAGATGTTTTTTTACGAGCTTGACGGTGTTCATGAGCTGACCTATACCTTCGAGCGAGAAGAAATCGCCGGGCATGGGGATTAAAACCGCGTCGGACGCCGTAAGCGCATTGACGGAGAAAATATTGAGCGATGGGGGACAGTCGATGAATATGTAATCATAATCGCTTCTTACCGCTCCGAGCGCCGTTCTGAGTACTTTTTCGCGCGATTCCGCAAGGCTCATGAGTTCCACGTCCGCGCCTGCGAATTCCATTGTAGCGGGCAGAACTTCCAGTCCGGGGATCGTCGTTTTGCATACCGTTTCTTTTACGGTCGCGTCGCCCATCATGACGTCGTATATGGTGTTTTTGAGATTATCCTTATGTTCGCCGACAATGCCGAAGCCGCTCGTTGTATTGCCCTGGGGGTCGATGTCTACGACGAGCACTTTGAACCCGTAAAGCGCGACGAACGAACTAAGGTTTATACAGGTAGTCGTTTTGCCGACGCCGCCTTTCTGATTGGATACCGAAATGACTCTTGCCACTTGTTTTGCCTCCGCATGATCCGTATAACGAAATAGTATCAAATTTGCGCTCCGAAGTCAATAACCTTTGCCGCTTTCGCGCAAAATATTTTTCAAATCGTCGGGCGCGATTATTTTTTGCGGTCGTTGTTTTCGCCGTCGCTTTCGGCATTGCCTTTATCGCCGTCGTTTTCCGCGTTGCCCGGATTTCCGTACCCGCCGTCCGCGTCGTTTGCGCTTTCGCCATCGTCGCTTTCGAATTCGACCTTGCCGCGGTTCTTTTCTTCTTCGGTAAGTCCGAAGGAAAAGAACGGTTTGGATTCTTCCGTTTCCTTGTCCGTCGGCGGCGCGGGCGCGTCCGGATGTTTGCGCTTTTTTTCTTTCGGTTCGTCGAGCACGACGAGCTGCATTACGCGATTGACGCGGAAGGTATAGAAATAATATATCCAGCTCGCGCCCGCCGAAAGGGTATATAACGCCAAAGCGGCGATTCCTGCGCCGTCGACGCTTAAAGTCCTGTTCCCGAGCGCGTCGGCGTGCCGCGAAATAATTTCGGAAATATACCCGCCTTCGCCCGCCGAAACGTGATAACCTATGAGAACGACTGTCTGAAAAACGACCATAAGCGACGCAAGTACGGCGGTTATAAGTATGCCGTTATACGACGAACGCTTAAAACCGAAGCTCGGACCCGACGATTGCCTGACTTCTTTGCGCGGCTTGTATGCGAAAAAACTCATTACCGCGCAAGCGACGAGCCCGGTAAGCGTGCAGAAAAAGAGCGCGAAGTAAGCCACTTGCGCTTCGTACGCTTCGTACAGCCAGAGCAGAGACCCGAAGCCGGGATAAATAAACAGTACGAGCGCGGGCAGAAAAATCACGGCGGCGGCGATTGCGACAACGCTTGCGACGACCGCCGTCCGTTTAAGGTATTCTTCGGGGTACGGCGAAACGTAGTAGTTTTTGCTTACTTTTCTTTCTTTACCGAACAGCATACCGTAATAATACCACACGCCGCGCTTAAATGCAATCGTTTGACGGAAAAACGGTTGCGCTTTACGTAATTTTGCTGTATAATACTTAAAAACATTTCAACGGAGTAATAATGTTACAGGTAACCGGAGTATCATTGCAGTTCGGACAGCGCATACTGTTCGAGAACGTAAACATCAAATTCACGAAAGGAAATTGTTACGGGATCATAGGCGCGAACGGCGCGGGCAAATCCACCTTTCTGAAGATTCTTACCGGCGAACTCGAGCCGAACAAGGGCGAAGTGTCCAAATCGAAGAACGAGCGCATGAGCGTCCTTCAGCAGAACCAGAACGCTTACGACGATTCTACCGTGCGCGAAGCGGTTATGTGGGGACATAAGCGGCTTATGGAACTCAACGGACTTCGCAGCGAGCTGTACGCCAAACCCGATTTTACGGAGGAGGACGGTATGCTCGCCGCAGAGTACGAAACGGAATTCGCAGATCTCGGCGGGTACGAAGCGGAAGCGAACGCCGACGCTATGCTCGGCGCGCTCGGGATTCCGCTCGAACTTGCGGACACGCTTATGAGCGAGATCGATCCGAAAATCAAGGTCAAAGTCCTGCTCGCGCAGGCGCTTTTCGGCAATCCCGATATACTCATTCTCGACGAGCCGACGAACAACCTCGACGCAAAAACGGCGAACTGGCTCGAGGACTATCTCATGGACCTCGATGACACGTGCATAATAATCGTGTCGCATAACCGTCATTTCCTCAACCGCGTATGCACTCATATCTGCGACGTAGATTATCGTCAGATAACGATGTACGTCGGGAACTACGATTTCTGGTACGAATCGAGTCAGCTCCTTCTCCGTCAGCAAAAGGAAGCGAACAAGAAAGCCGAAGCGCGCGCAAAAGAGCTCCGCGAATTCATTGCTCGGTTCTCGGCGAACGCCAAGCGCGCAAAGAGCGCAACCAGCCGAAAAAAAGAACTCGAAAAACTCGAAATATCCGACATCAAACCGTCGTCGAGAAAATATCCTTACGTCGATTTCAAATTCGAGCGCGACATCGGCGCGGACATACTCAAAGTGGAAGGCTTGAGCAAAAACGGCTTTTTCAAAGACGTGTATTTTACCGTGAAAGCGGGGGATAAGATCGGCTTTATTGCCGAAAGCGGCAACGTGCTTTCCATGCTTTTCGACGTTCTTACCGGCAAAGAGAAGCAGGATAAGGGCACGGTCAAATGGGGCAGTACGATAATTCCGTCGTATATGCCGCAGAATTATGATAATTTTTTCGACGGCGTGGATCTGACGCTCGTGCGTTGGCTTGATCAGTTCGCCAAACAGCACGACGAGGAGTTCCTTCGGGGCTGGCTCGGAAGAATGCTGTTCTCCAAAGAGGAAGCGCTCAAGAAAGCCAAGGTGCTTTCGGGCGGCGAAAAGGTGCGTTGTATGCTCGCTAAAATGATGCTCGAGGGCGGTAACTTTCTCATTCTCGACGAGCCGACCAATCATCTCGATCTCGAATCGATCACGTCGCTCAATAAAGGACTTATCAACTTCCGCGGTCCCGTACTCCTTGTTTCGCACGACCACGAGCTCGTACAGACCGTTTGCACCCGCATAATAGACCTGACCGGCGGCACGAAAGTTTACGACCGCGACATCACTTACGACGAGTATATCGATAGTCAGAGGGTCTGAAAACGGGCATGACCGATCGATGTGCTGCCCGCACGACGGGTCCGAAAGGAATATAACAGGAGATATAATGGAACGCATACCATCGTTTTCCGTAAATCACAACAGACTTTTTCCCGGACTGTACGTGTCGCGTAAGGATTTTAAGGACGGCGTGGCGGTCACGACTTTCGACCTGCGCCTGACTTCGCCGAACCGCGAACCGGTCATGAGCACGGGCTGTATGCACACTATCGAGCATATAGGCGCGACGTTCCTACGCAATTCGGCGTCGTCCGGCGACGTTATATACTTCGGACCGATGGGGTGCAGAACGGGTTTTTATCTCGTTATGTTCTGCGATCTCGTCTCTGCCGACATACTTCCGCTCGTTCGCGATACGTTTTCTTTTATATCTGTTTTCGACGGCGAAATCCCGGGTGCGAAGCCCGAAGAATGCGGCAATTATTCGGATCAGGATTTACCGGTTGCAAAAAAATACGCCGCCGAATATCTGCGCGAACTCGAATTCGGGCGTTTTGAATATCCATAACATGAACTTAAAGTTTATGCGCTGTACATAATACGTATGATACTCGGTTGTTTCGAAATTGTACGTAGCTTCGGGGTTATGAAATCCTTCTATCTCGACCGTCATTTCAACGTGACGGTCGTTTTTTTTGAAAAACAATAAAAAAAAGTGTATACAAAAAGTAGCAAAAGGTCTTGA
>CANDJX010000117.1 GCA_947385185.1 uncultured Clostridia bacterium | reverse complement strand
GAGATTCCTGTAAGTGACTGGAGTTCAGACGTGTGCTCTTCCGATCTCAATTTCGGCTTACGCCATGCGCAACGACGTATTCAGGCGGATCGTAGCGACAAAACGGTATACCGATTGCCCGAACGCAAGCGAGGAATACAATCGCGATATGCATAACAAAAACAAGATATTGGATATGCTCGAGGGCGGCAACGGGATCAAAACGGGATATACGAAAAACGCGGGAAGATGTCTGGTGTCGTCTGCGATGCGGGACGGAAAAGAAGTCATATGCGTCGTATTGTCGTGCGGTCCTATGTTCGAAGAAAGCTGCGAACTCATAAATAATGCTTTCGAAGAACTCGGAGTGTCTTAAAACGATTGATTTTTTCGCCGGAATACCGTATAATATGACGGTATGAGAATAAATAAATATCTGGCGGAGTGCGGCATTGCAAGCCGTCGCAAATGCGAGCAATTCATTATAGACGGACTTGTGTCCGTAAACGGAAAAACGGTTGTCGACCTTTCTACGCAGATCGAGCCGGACGACGCGGTTGTTTTCGACGGGCGCAGAGTGGCGCCTGCCCGTAAACACGTTTACCTTGTGATGAACAAGCCCAAAGGATGCGTAACGACGGTTTCCGACGACAGAGGGCGCAGAACCGTCATGGATATTGTGCGGAATTCTTATCCGGATACAAGGCTTTTCCCCGTAGGCAGGTTGGATTACGATACGGAAGGAATGCTGATTTTGACTACCGACGGGGATCTTTGCAACCGTCTTACTCATCCGAGCAGCGAAATTCCAAAGGTCTACCTTGCTCGCGTGGAGGGCGCAGTCGCCGAAAGCGACCTGAACGCGCTTCGTCGCGGAGTGGAAATAGACGGGCGCAAAACAGGCAAGTGCCGTGCGAAAATTATCGAATATAACAATAAAACGAATATGACCGCGGTTGAAATAACTATCTCGGAGGGAATGAACCGCGAGGTCAGAAGAATGTTCGAATCGATAGGAAAACACGTCGATTTCCTTAAGCGTGTGGCTATAGGCGATCTTCGGCTGGGCGGCGTCGATCGCGGATCGTTCAGAAAACTTACGGCGGAGGAAGTCGAATATCTCAAGAACGTATAAATATTAAAAGAAAATGAAAAACGGTATTTTATTTGCTTGTTTTTCGTTTTTTTTTAGTGTATAATCTCATATTGAAAAATACTTTACCGGAGGTAAAAAAATAAATGAGTTCCGAATTGAAAAGTGTGCTCGGCTCGTATTCGGCGGCGACCAAGAACGTTCGCGCCACAATCGATGCGATTGCGGACGCGGATTCTTTTGTCGAATTCGACGCGTTTATGGGCGGAGCAAACGAACTCGGAGAGATTAAGGGAGAGGGCGTTATGTGCGGTCTTGCTTCCGTCGGCGGACAGGGAGTCGCTCTTCTCGCGACCAATTCCGAAGTGTTCGGAGGCGGAATTTCAAAGAGAGGCGCAGAGAAAATCGCTCGTCTCGTGACGCGCGCCGTCGATACCGATCTGCCTCTTGTATCCGTGATCGATACTACGGGCGCAAGGGTGTTCGAAGGCGTAGACGCGCTTTACGGCTACGGAAAAATCCTCGGCAGTTTTGCGAAAGCATACGGAAGCGTGCCAGTATTTACAATCGTAAAGGGCAGTAATTACGGTATGCTTACATATCTTGCCGGTCTTTCCGATCTCTTTATCGCTTACGAAAAGTCTAAAATATCTACCGCAAGCCCCATGCTTATATCGGCGTCCGCGGACGGAAAAGACTATTCCGCGGCAAACGTGCATTACACCGAGTCCGGCGTCGTTACGAACGTAGTCAAGTCGGACGCCGAGCTTAAAGAGCTTTTGACCAAAGTTCTCGGCGAAGCGTGCTCGGTATTCTCCGATTCCGCAGATTCGGCGAACAGAGTGTGCAAAGGTCTCGGCGAGAAATCGGACGTCCGCGCCGTTCTTGCCGAAGCGTTCGACGCGGGTTCGGTCGTCGAAGTCCGCGCCGGTTACGCGCCCGAAACTTTGACGGCGTTTGCAAAACTCGACGGCGCTACCGTCGCGGTCGTCGGAATAGACGGAAAACTTACCGCAAAGGGAAGCGCGAAAATCAACGATTTCCTCAACACGGCGGATAATCTCGGTATCGCGGTCGTCAATCTCGTGAACAGCACGGGCGTCGTTATCGATGCGAAGCAGGAAACCTGCTGCCTGATCCGCAACGTAAGCAATCTCATATACGCATACGAAAACATATCCGTTCCGAAGATCGCTCTTATTTGCGGCAATGCCGTGGGCGCGGCTTATACCGTGTTCGCATCCAAATCCTCGTACGACTATACGATGGCATGGGACTGCGCTGCAGTTACGCCGCTCGAATCTTCGGGCGCGGCTCGTCTCCTGTACGGCGACGAGATCGCGAAAGCTGCGGATCCCGCGAAAGCGGAAGAAACTTTCGCCAAAGTTTACGCGGATGAAAATTCCGCGCTTGTCGTCGCCGAAAAAGGCTACGTCGATACTGTGCTTTTGCCCAATCATTCGCGTCAGTACCTTATCGCGGCTCTTCAGACGCTTATAAAGAGGTAACGGTATGATTATTTCGGCAATAACACAAGCGCTTAATCCTGCCGAGATATTGCTTCTTTGCGTAATCGGTCTTGCAATAGTCATTGGCGCTCTTATCGTGCTTATCGTGCTCATTACTCTGATTTCGAAGGGCGTGAACGCAGTAGACAATGCTTTGACTTCGGCAAAGAAATCGGGCAAGGCAACAAGCGCGGCTCCCGTCGTCGCAGGCGCGGAGTCGGAAGACGAAGAAACGGTTGCCGCCATAACCGCGGCGTTGCTTGCTTTTTACGAAGCGAGCGCTACGGACGAGGAGGATTTTGTACCGCCGCCGTTCGTGATCAGATCTATCAAAAAAAATTAACGGAGGAATTCTCATAATGCGTAAATTCAATGTTTCCGTAAACGGAAAATCTTATTCTGTAGAAGTCGAAGAAGTGGGCGGAGCCGTCTCCGCGCCCGTAGCCGCACCCGCGGCTGCTCCCGCGCCCGTAGCCGCTCCGGCTCCCGCCGCTGCCAAAGCGGCTGCTCCCTCGGGCGGCGCTCCGGTTAAATCTCCCATGCCCGGCGTAGTAAGAAAGCTCGTCGTTGCCGAGGGAACCGCGGTAAAAGCCGGTCAGTCGGTCGTCGTTCTCGAAGCAATGAAGATGGAGAACGATATAGTCGCTTCTGCCGACGGCGTTGTGTCGTATGCGGTCAAAGTAGGCGAGAGCGTCGAAACCGATGCAATTCTTGCGTACATAAAGTAATCTCGGAGGTACTGTTTAATGGATCTCGGAGCAATTATGCTTAACCTTTGGGAAAGCACGGGCGTGGCTCAATCGACGTGGCAGAACTACGTTATGGTCCTCGTATCGTTCGTACTTTTCTATCTGGCTATAGCAAGAAAATTCGAGCCGCTCCTTCTCGTGCCGATCGCGTTCGGTCTGTTGCTTGCCAACATACCCGGCGCGCACGCGGTTTTGTATCAACACCCGATAACGGAATTCACTCCCGTTGAAGGCGGCGGTTACGAATCCACGGTTACCACGACCGGCGGACTGTTCTACTATCTGTCGAAAGGCGTGGAATGGGTTATTTTTCCGCCGTTGATTTTCCTCGGCATAGGCGCGATGACCGATTTCGGTCCGTTGATCGCCAATCCCAAGAGCCTTATTCTCGGCGCGGCGGCTCAGCTCGGTATATTTATTACCTTATTCGGAGGATACTTCCTTTTCGGACTCGACGTATTCGGCGTGCCTTCCGAAGAACTCGGAAAACTCGCTGCATCGGTTGCGATAATCGGCGGCGCGGACGGTCCTACGGCAATTTACGTGACGACGGTGCTCGGACAGGACGGATATCTCGGCGCGATCGCGATAGCCGCATACTCGTATATGGCGCTTATTCCCGCGATACAGCCGCCGATCATGAAACTTCTTACCAGCAAGAGCGAACGCCGCATAAAGATGAAGCAGCTTCGCACCGTTTCGAGAAAAGAAAAAATTATTTTCCCGATCGTGGTCGTCGTGCTCGTCGGCTTGCTTCTGCCTTCGGCGCTTCCGCTGCTCGGTATGCTCATGCTCGGCAATCTGTTCAAGGAATGTCTTGTTACGGAAAGACTTGCGAATACGGCAAGCAACGGGCTTTGCAACGTAATTACGATCCTGCTCGGCACGTGCGTGGGGTTCAAAGCCAACAGCGCCGTATTCCTTACGCCGATCACGTTGCTTATCATCGTTCTCGGACTGCTTGCGTTCTCGTTCGGTACCGCGGGCGGCGTGCTTATGGCTAAGTTCATGAATCTGTTCTTAAAGGACAAAATAAATCCTCTTATCGGAAGCGCGGGCGTTTCCGCCGTTCCTATGGCGGCG
>CANDJX010000116.1 GCA_947385185.1 uncultured Clostridia bacterium | reverse complement strand
TCCCTTGAATTCAGGAACAAAATCTGACATTGTAACCTCCTGTGCGGTAAAACCCCGTACGCTTAGAATTATAACAAAACCGAGCAGAAAAGTAAAAGGTTTTTGTCCGAATTTGTCGATTAGTTTTGCATTTTATGTAGTAAAATATTGCAAATCTTACATTGCAAGGAAATATGAGGAAAAATACTTCGTACATAAGGGACGTTCCGTCCGAAAAGCTCGCGCAACCGTAATTTTATACTGACGGCTTTGACATCCATGTTTTCCGGTCGTCAGTTCCTTTACCGAAAAATATAAAAGAGTCCGGAACGCATATCGTTTCAGGCTCTTTCAATAGTCAAAGCGACTTAAACATTTTTCTTATCTCGCAACAAAATTAGTCGATCTCTTTTTTCGCTGCAAAACAAACGATACACTTCCCGACTATGCCGAGCAAAAGCGTAAACGAGGCGAAAATCAGTACGAATACGTTAATTGCGTCGTTCCAGCGCAACCGGAGAACGGCGGCGTCCGCAATCGCGGTAAATATCCAAACGAACGGACAAAAAGAACCCGACGACTTGTTTTCGTAAAATTTTATAAGCATGACCGTAAATACCGTGACAAGTACTGCGGAAGTTATGCTTTCGACCACATAAAAAGCGGTTTCGAGCGAAATATCGACGTTGCCGCTCATTGTATAAACTACGGGGATCGCCATAGAAAAAGCTGTAATATATGCAAAAGTAAGCCACCTTATAAGCCCGTTACCTTCCGCGGCGACGCATCTTGCCGTATATATCGCCATTCCGCCGAGCAAAAAACCGTATGCAACGAACTGCACAACCAAAATCGTTCCGATCGTATGAACCATTCCGCCGAGCAGTATTATGCCTGCGGCTATGCTCGGATGCCTGAAATCGGTTCCGGCTTTATCTCCGACGAAATCGAATAATTTACGCCCGAGCAATAACAGATAAAGCCAGCCGCCGCACAGCGAAACTAAGGTCAATATTGTCATATATCGGTCAAGCCCGCCCATTTGAGTTATTCCGAATTGAAAGGATGAAACAAGACTGACGATCCTTTCCGTCGTGAGAATAATAAAATATAACAGAAACAATACGCTTTGAAAGATATTCAACACTGTATTTTTATTGCTCATATATTAAATCTCCTTGATTTTCGTTCGGATCTTTTGATTGTCGACAGCGATCGGTAAAGTTATTTTATTACAAAATATTTATGTTTTCAACTATATCGCCAAGCTGATTTTCGGCATTATAAACGTTAAGTAATTTCAACTTTTAGCGCTATGAGTGCGTCAAGCAACAAAAATCGGCGGCAATCAACAAATGTTCGATTACCGTCGATTCTGGCGGAGAAGGAGGGATTCGAACCCTCGCTACGGTTTTCCCATACTACTCCCTTAGCAGGGGAGCCCCTTGAGCCACTTGGGTACTTCTCCAAAGCAAGATTGATTATACCAAAGCGGCGAAATAATGTCAAGAGTTATCGGTCTGTTTGTATGAATATTTTTATTTAATCGACGAAAGTTATCTCTATGCTGCCGGCAGACAGGCTGGCGGTAATGCTTTTACCTGTGTTGCGGACAGCGCTGACAAGATTGGTCGAACCCGCGGAAAGATTGACGGCGACCGAATAGTTCTCCTCTTTTCCGACCAACGTACCCGAAATACTGCCGGCGGAAAGCATGACATTCATCGACGAAAGCACTTCGAAACGGTTGAAATTCACCCCGCCCGCGGAAACGTCGAACGTGCTGTTTTCCGCGCTTACGTTCTCGAGCGATACCCCGCCTGCCGACAGATCGACCGAAAGAGTCCGGGTCGTAACGTTTTCTATCGATACTCCGCCCGCGGAGTTACCGACGTCGAGCAATTCTATACTTCCGTTTTTGACCACGATGTCCCCTGCCGAATGATCGATCTTCATAACGTCGGCGTCGACTGAATCGATAATCATATTCCCCGCCGACATATCCACGGACAATTCGTCGACAGCCGGAACATAAACGGTAACTTTAACACCGCCCATGCCGAACACCGGCATACTGTGTTGTCCGAGATCGAGAACGTTCATTCCGCTTTCCGTTCTTTCCGTAATTTCGAAATCGTTGAAAGCGGTGGTTTCGTATTCGATTTTCCATGAGTCGCCGCGTTGAACGACAACGTCCGCCGCGGATAAATCGAGATCGAATTTCGCGAACGAATCAAGCGTAGGTTCCCAGACATGACTTGTTTTCGTTGCCGAATTTATTATCGCAATCACGGCGTAGAATATTCCGATTCCGACCACGATACAAAGTATGATGCTTAACACTTTGAGCAAAACCGAGCGTCTGCGCGCTTTAAGCGGTTTTCCGTCGACATAGTCGCAACGTTCATTATAATCGTCTGCGACAAAGCGCGGAGACGGTTTTGCCATATTTCCTTCATGATGAGTAACGTTAAGATATTCGCCCGGGTCTTTCCCCGCGTCGCGCATAACCTCGCATGCGGCTTCGCGCGGATCCCCGAAACTTTTCACGATATCGGCTTCCCTCATGCCGCTGTCGTACTTATCGTTATACAGCTCGGCATAAAAAGACATGGCGCGGTCGCGTTCATCCGCATTCAGTCCTCCGATATACTTGCCGAATTCTTTCATCCACTCTCTTCTTGTCATTTATCCTTCCTCCCGAGTATGAATCTGTATGCTTTGTCAAGTTCTTCTATGTCGAGTATAAATTCGTTTATTCTTATTATGCCCTTTCTCGTAATCCCGTAATACTTCCTGAGCCGTCCGTTGAATTCTTCGCTGCGTACGGTGACGTATCCGTTCGATTCCAATCGTTTCAGCACCGGATATAACGTCGACTCGGATATTTTCATATACGGCGATACGTCCTGAAGTATTTTATACCCGTACGATTCACCCCGCCGCAAAACGGCAAGCACGCACACGTCGAGCACTCCTTTTTTCAATTGTATATCCATAGACCCGAATCCTTTATACTCTCTTATGTCGTATACTATACAATACATAGTATTGAATGTCAAATAAAAAGCTCCGTTTTGAAGCTTTTTAATGAATTTCTAATAATTATCGATCCTCAGTTACAGGAAAAGCATCCGAGTTTATTGAGCTCCTTTCTGAGCCGCAGAATGATCTTCTTTTCCAGTCGCGAAATATACGACTGACTGATACCGAGCATATCGGCGACTTCCTTCTGCGTTTTTTCTTCCTCGCCTTTCAGTCCGAAACGCAGTTCCATAATCATGCGCTCGCGCTCGGACAGCTTTGCGACGGCGTTCATGAGCAATTCTTTTTCGACCGAGCTTTCGAGATTTTTGCTCACTATATCCGGTTCTGTTCCGAGAATATCCGATATAAGCAGTTCGTTTCCTTCGAAATCCACGTTCAGAGGTTCGTCGAGCGAAACCTCGCAGCGCATTCTGACTACGCGTCGCAGATGCATGAGTATCTCGTTTTCTATGCAGCGCGACGCATAAGTCGCAAGTTTTATATTCTTTTCGAAATTATATGAATTGACGGCTTTGATCAATCCGATCGTTCCGACTGAAATAAGATCGTCGACGTCGACGCCGGTATTGTCGAACTTGCGGGCGATATATACGACGAGCCTGAGATTATGCTCGATCAGCGACGATTTCGCGCTCTCGCTCCCTTCTCGCAGTTTGGCGAGCATATCCGCTTCCTCAGTCGGCGACAGCGGCGACGGCAGCGCTTCTCCGCCGCTCACGTAAAACAATTCGGCATTGTCGTCCGCGCCGAGAATTTTTTTGAGAAATTTTTTAATTTCTTTCAGCATATCAACCTCCGATAATCGACGGATGAAGCAGCATATCCTCACCGCGGTCGAAACCGCGAACGCAGACGCCGAGCATCACATCACTATATGTATTCGTTTTCTTTCCGGAATATAATAAAAATTTGTCGGGACGGATCAAAAAAAGTTTACCCGCGGATCCGTTTACGGAATTTATCGCTTTATATCCTCCGACAAGCCCCATAATCTCGCGTCTGCCGAAAGCGCGCTCGAGCGAAGAAAGTTTCGTGACGATTATGGGGAGTCCCGCGTCGTCGTACAGCAAATTTCCGCTGTCGAGATAGCCTTTCAATTTTGCGGCTTTCCCGTTCAGAGTAACGCAAACGTCGTAAATGTATGCCGAACGCGTCCGTCGGCGTTTTGCCGCGCCAAGGACAGTCCTTGCCGTAAAAAAAGTTGCCGCGCCGATTGCCGCGGGCACGCAATACGGAAGCACGGGCGCGCCCAGAAGCGCGGACGCGATATTCCCTACCGCAATGTAATTTACGAACAAACACAGTCCGCCTACGGCGCCCGTCATGACAAAGAACAGCAATATGCCGAGGAGATCGGAAGAGCGTCGTGTAGGGAAAGAGTGTGCTTGTCAGT
>CANDJX010000115.1 GCA_947385185.1 uncultured Clostridia bacterium | reverse complement strand
ACTCTTTCCCTACACGACGCTCTTCCGATCTACTTCACTTTCGTGCGCTTGGTAGCGTCCGGCTCCGTCGTGTCTACACTCGGCGCAACCGTACCCGCGCTCGCAACCTTCTTCGCGATATTCGACACGTACATCTTATTCGCGTCGAAGCCCGTCACAAGCGTGGAATCGGACAAGTCCAACGATTGCTCTACGCCCGTATACGTAAACGCGGTAGCGCTCTTTATTTCAGGCACGTCGACAAATTGCTTTGCTATCATCGACAAATTTAAGTGAAATGCAGGAAGAACGGGATTATTCAAGCAAGGGAAAATGCTCCCCGATCCTACACGATTGAGTAAGTATAAGGCATAATGCGAAGTAGCTTCACCCTGCGTAGGGTCGGGAGTACGAATATAATAATCGCTGAAATTAGCAGGAGCCGCGATTTGTTTTGCATTCAAATTCCAATATGCCGGTTCGATATCAGTCAAGGAAGGAATCCAAATTTTATCTCCCACCCAGTTTTTCGGATAATACGCGGCACCGGTACCGGTATATCCGGGATCGTTTTTATATTTATTTTGCGCCATCTGCCAACCTACCTGACTGGGCGTTACCACATATTGCGACAATGCACCTTGCGTAAGCTGTCTAAACTTATTCATAGTGTTTGCGGCAGGCAAGGAAGTAATGCGCGACCCATCCACAGTGGGAAAGTTCCAGGTAGTACCTGTCCATAAAGCATTGTGCCCCCACGCCTGCGTATAGTTCGACCGAAAGGCATTGTCATCGCTCAAACCTAACATGACATGACGCACAAAGCTCGAGTCGTAAGTAGACATATAAACCGTATAACTAATCGAATCATCGCCTGTCCATGATTGCGTAGCGTTGTTATTGCTTGCATTGTAAGTACCGTCGGTAAACGGCGAAGCTTCCTGGTCGTTTACGGTATAAGTGGTCGCCCCGTCAGCGTTCGTAGACACGGCGACATCGGCAAGCCAAAGCGTTAAAATTGCATTGCCGGCGCTATCTGTCGAAAGGTACGTCGGCATCCAAACGAGGTCGGTATCCACACCCTTAGAATTGATATAATTACCGAGCGCAACCGTAATTTCACCCATTTGCGCGGCATTCTTTTTAGTCCCCTTTTCCACCTCATCGACTAAGTCAAGAAAAGAATCATACCCCAATTTCTTTGCAAACTTTAAGAAATTATTGCGATTGAAATCCGTGCCGTCATACAAGTTCCCGATCGCACTGTTGCCCGAAGGTAATGTGACTGAAGTATAAGCATCTGCATTAAAGAAATTTACGAGTAAAAATCCTAAAGCAAACCCTGTCGCCAAAAGAAACGACAGTACAGCGACTAACACATATTTGATTAAAATTTTTTTTGTCATGTTCATAGTCTCTTTTTCATAGTTCATTTGCAATAATTTTGCGATATAAGTCACACAAGAAATTAAACGAAACCTAAATTATTGCTTTTGAAACTGCTCCGGAATCGCCGCTTTAACGCGACATTTTTCTGCATAATTTTTGTAATTTTGTTCTGCCGTTTCGGTACGCCTATGTATAGATATGTGTACCGTTTTGACTGTATATTCGACAAAATAGTATGTAAAAACCTGTTTTAGAACATGATAATTGTAAAAACAGTTGACTTATAAATAAAAATTTATTAAAATATATAATGTATCGGTACACATATCTATACATAGACGTACCGATTTTTGTTTTCAAAAAATCATTTTTCAGACATTTTTATAACAATTTTATAAAAAAATCATAATTCACGATAGTTTTCGATAATTCATAATTAAAAACAGGCGGTCGCTTTCATTGCGACCGCCTGTTTGCTTTGTCTTAATGGTATTTCGAGAGAGGTTACGGATATTATTTTTATAACGGAAGTTCTCGATACGCCGCTTGAAAATAAAGAAAGTACTCAGTCCTTTTTATCCTGTTCGTCGAAGAAGTTATAGAAATTATTCGGATCGTAAGACTTATCCTTTCCGCGGCGGTTGAACAATCCTTCCGCTTCGGGCGCGGAGGCGGTATTTCCGTCATGCGGCATGGTATCCGTCATTTTATGAACGATATTGCTCTCGGGCAACGCCTGTTTCGGTTCGTCCTGCACGGACACTATACGAGTTCCCGCGGCTTTCCTTATCGCATCCGCAAGCATATCGCCGAGCGTATCGACCGTCAGATTCTTTCCGCTGTTCTCGGACAACATTATCTTTGTTTCGGCGCGCATTTTCGCAAACTCGGCTTCCATCTTCGCCGCGGTAAGCTGTTGCGCGTACTCGAATTTCGTCCGCTCCACCGCTTCCGCTTTCGCTTCGGCAACGTACTTTTCCATTGCCGCCAACTGAAGCGCGATCGCCTGCTGCGACGCGTCCGTCTTGGTCGCCGCAACTTCTTTCGCCGCCTGCTGTTCTGCCCGGAGTTTTTCTATCTCGGCTTTGAGCTCGGCTATAAGCGCGCCGTCCACGCTTCCGGACGCGGCTATCGGCTGTTGCATAACGGGTTGCATGGGCTGTTGCATTTGCGGTATCATTTGTTGCTGCGTCATGCGCGATTCGCGTTCGTAACGCCGTTCTTCCGCTTCCTCGCGCCGTCTGCGTTCTTCGCGATCCTCCTCGCGTCTGCGTTCTTCGCGCTCGTCGCGCATTTCCTCGCGCCGCCTGCGATCCTCCGCGTCCGCGCGACGCCGACGATCCTCGCGTATGGATTCCGCTTCGAGCGCGCGGCTGTCCGCGCTTCGCCTTCCGCGACTGAGCAAGAGCACGATCAATAACATTACTATAACCGCGCCCGCCGAAGCGACAATTATCCATACCCAGAACGGTACGCTTTCATCCTTGACCCCGGGGTCTTTGCCCGGATCCGTGCCCGGCGTTACGGGCTTTGTATAAGCTACGCCCGCGGTCGTATACGACGACGTCACCGCATCCGTATCGAATTCGAAGTTCGCTCCCGCCGTGTCCGTCATGACGGCTTTTACATAATATTCCGTACCGTCCGTAAGCTCGCTCGCGGCAACCTCCTGCGTGCACGCGCTGTCGCTGTAATACTTGAAATTTATTATTCCGTCGAGCGCTCCTTTATAGCTCTCGCTCGAGAACGCAGGCAACGCTCCGTCCGCGCCAGCCGTCGCTTTAAGCACCGCTTTATTTACCGCGAACGTATATTCGGCGTCGGCTGCGTCCGAGCCTTGCCAACAATATCCGTCGTTCGGTCTTGCTATTATCTTATAATCTCCGACGTTCGTCGGCTTGAACGCGTCAATCCCGACTTCCGTTTCCGCGCCCGCAGGCGATACGGAATACAGTCTGACCTGTTCCGCCGTCACAAGCGCCGCCATACCGCTCGGCGTGAAGTCCAACGGCGATCCGCTGTAACCGCCCGCCGTACTGCCCGAAATCGTCGGCTTTGCCAAAGGCACCGCCGGGGGATCATCCACCGTGAATTTTATCGTATAAGTTTTCACCGCGCCCGACTCGGACGTAACGGTAACCGTGAGCGTATGCTCGCCCGCTTCGAGGGTTCCGAGCGGCGAGCCGCTCAAATCGGTAGTTCTTTCGGAAACGAGTGTTTTATTCCCTACGCTGTCGACTACTTTGATTTTCGACCTCGCGCCCGCTCGCGTCGCGGATATCTTTACGTTTCCTCTGTCGGCGTAAGCTATCGTTTTGCTTGCCGTCTGATCATCGCCGACGCCGCTTATTATATTCTCGCTTCCGACGGCGAGCGTGAGCGCGCTCAACGTATTTGCGGTTTCGACCGCGCGCGGCGTGACCGTCAAGTTCGCCTGCGTATAATCTTTGGACGGTGCGAGCGTCGCTCCGTTGTAACGCACAGGCATAGGCGAACCCAAATCGTCGCATATCGTGACGAGCGCAACGTTAAACGATATGCCGCCGCTCGGCGTGCCGTTGTACATGAACTTATACCCGCCGTGTCTGAACGAGCTTTTGGTAATCCCGGCGTCGTCGGTGCCTAAAACGTGGATATTGTTTGTTCCGACTATTCTTGCGCCGGCGTTTGCCGCGCTCCAAGTATCGCCCGCGACGTAATTATTTGCCGCCGTGCCTATCGAAACATTGTCGTCAAGCGGGGTTATAACAATCTCCGCGCCGCCGATAGTTCCGCTGTTGCCCTCGATACCGAACATCACGGTAAATTCGGGGTTAGCCTGTCCTGCGATGACGTCGGACACGGTGACGGTCAAAGTCACTTCGCCCGCCGCATAAGCGGGCGCGAACTGCGCATTGAATATCGACGTGACCGCCATTGACAAAACCGCAACGAATATCGCAATTCCCGCAACGTATCTTTTCAATATATTACCGCTCATTTACTCCTCTCCTTCTTTACGCGCATAAAATGCCGCGAATTTGTCCGAATCGCGCTCGGGTATATATGCTATTGTTTCGGGCATAGGCTCGGGATCGTTTCAGATCGGAAGAGCGTCGTGTAGGGA
>CANDJX010000114.1 GCA_947385185.1 uncultured Clostridia bacterium | reverse complement strand
ACACAAAGCCTGACCCTGAGTATGATAAGCTATGCCAGGATCTTGAAGAGGAGTGTGGAATTTACCCCAAATGAACAAGCCGCCGTCGGGATCGGTACATTCGAATTCTTCGGGCATATATTTTTCTATAGCTCTGCTCATTGCGGCTTTCTTTTCGCCGTAAATGACCACGGCTTTTTTCAGATCCGGTTCGAGATAACCGCGCTTTAAGTATTCGTAAGTGATCATCTGCGAAAGATTCGGCGTATGAAGATCGGTGCCCTGTTTGCAAATCTCCATTTTGCGAATAAGCTCGGGAACGGCTACGGCGACTCCGGTACGGTTACCCGGCGAAATGATCTTGGAAAACGACGAAATGAAAATCACGTTGCCCGCTTTGTCCATACTCTTCATGCTCGGAACGTACTCGCCTTTGAACCGGAGCTTACTGTACGGGTCGTCCTCTATCACGATGACGCCGTACTTCGCGGTCAGCTCGGCAATCGCTTTGCGGTTTGCCGCCGAATACGTCTTGCCGGTCGGATTCGAGAACGTGGGCACCGTATAAAGTATTTTCGGATTATATTTTTTGATTTTCGCTTCGAGATCGTTTAAGTCGAGCCCGTCCGCATTTGCTTCCACGCCGTGACATACCGCTTCGTAAGAATTGGCGATCTGAAGAAATGCGAGATACGTGGGATTCTCGACGAGAATTACGTCGCCGGGATCGACGAACGTTTTGAGTACAAGGTCTATGCCCTGCTGTCCGCCGCTTATGACGAGCACGTTTTCGATCGTTGCGTCGTTTATACCCACGGTTTTTACATACGGAGTAAGCTGTTGCCTGAGTTCGGGGAAACCCGCCGTAAGCCCGTATTGAAGCACTCGGGCGAAATCGGGCGCGGAAGTAATATCCGCCGTTATTTCTTTTACGCGCGCCGTCGGCAGACACTCGATCGCGGGATTACCGCCCGCGAAACTGATTATTTCGGGATTGCCGAGCAGCTTGAATATTTCGCGGGTCGCGGTTCCGTTAAGGTTTGCCATTCTCGATGCGTAATTGTAAGTCATATAACAATCTACCTTTTCCTTATTCTTATAAATTCGGTATTTTTGTTCCCGGGCAAGCCCGGACGCGCGAACCCTGCTCGCTTACCGCGGCAGGCGGCGGGCAAAAATACCGATTCGTCGTCATTGCGAATTTGCAACTGCAAACAAGCAAATTCACTTATCGAATAAATTATACAAACGCGCCGTAAAAAAGTCAAGAAAAACAGGTGCGAAATGCTCCGAAATAATATAAACGCGCACGGAAAATCCCATGCGCGTCGCCGAATATATCCATTCGTCCTTTAATTATTCTTCCTCGGTCTTTTCGCGATATTCGTCGCTCGTCGTGCCTATGCCGACGAGAGCGTCCACGGGCATGGAGAACACTACGCCGCTTCCGTCCGTTTTCAGTCCCGCAACCGATTGCGCCGCTTTCATTATATCGTTGCGAAGTTCGCGCTTCGTCAGTATCAGAAGAATCTCCGTTTCCGCGCCGAGCGTTACGCCTACGAACTGTTCGACTCCCGCCGACGACAGAGTGCGCGCGTGCACAAGCGTGCCGCCCACCGCGCCCGCCGAACGGGTCGCTTCGAGAACGGCGTCGGATAACTCCTGTCTGTAAACGACGGCGATAAGATCGTATTTGTTCGCCGTCGGCATTTTTGTCGGCATTTTGCCACCTCCTTTTGCGGGAACTTTATCCGCGACCACCGCGTCTGCTATAAGCGACGACAATGCGGTAAGCGGAACGGTAAAGGCGATGCCCTTGCCTACGAGATATAGTTTCAACGAATTTACCGCGACTGACAACAGTCTGCGCTCCATGGATTCGGGAATGACGGAAACGACTATGTTTTTTTCCGCGCCGGACAGTCCGAAATATTCCATGACGTTCGACTTCGCCGTGCCGCGGGCAAGAAACGTAAAGTGCAACGAGCGGGTTTCTTCTGAAAGCGCATTCGCAAGGATCGGCGCGTCGTCGGGGCTGACTATGCTTATCATAAGTTTGGCTTTATCAGTCTGTTTCTGTGGCATAATTCACCTCGTATTCCGTCAAGCCGTCGTCGATGACGGTCAGTCTGCGGCGAGCGCGCTCCATCTTATGATTGTGTATGATCCCGAGAATCTGAATCGTTATAAGCGGAGTAAGCGCGACGAACGCCACGCAACCGAACGCATCCGAAAAAATATTTCCGCCTACGACCGAGCACGCGCCTATCGCCATCGGAAGAATGAACGCGCTGACCATTGCGCCGGACGCAACGCCGCCCGAGTCGAACGCTATACCCGTATACATCTTCGGGGTAAAGAACGTAAGCACGACCGCGATCGAATACCCCGGAATGAGTATCCAGAGAATGGATATGCCGGTGAGCACGCGCATCATCGCCAATCCGAGCGATATACTGACGCCGATACAAAGACTGAGCTTCATCGATCGCTCGCTTATTGCGCCCGCGGACATCCGACGCACCTGCTTGGTAAGGACGTATACGGCAGGCTCCGCCGCTACGACAAAGAACCCGAACAGCATTGCAATCGGCACGAGCAATGCGCCGCTCGCAAAATCGGCAAGCGCCGCGCCGAGCTCGCTTCCGACGGGCATGAATCCGACGTTCGCACCCGTAAGAAATATCGTAAGCCCTATGAACGTATAAACAAACCCGACGAGGACCTTGAGAAATCCGCGTTTCGAGAATGCGCGCGTCATTAACTGCGAAAGCAAAAAGAACGCGATTATCGGCGAAATGGCTATGAGCACTTCGAGCGCGTAATCGCCCAGACCCGCGGCGAAGTGAACGAGCGCCGCCTGCGAGTCCGCGACGGAAGGTACGTTCTGCGGTATGTATTCCGCTCCGCCGAGTTGAAAGATTATTCCGAGGATCTCGACGGCGATAATCGGTCCGACGCTGGAAAGCGCGATAAGACCGAACGAGTCGTTCCCCGAGTTCTTGCCGCCGCGCACCGACGCCACGCCTATACCGAGGCTCATTATAAACGGCACCGTCATAGGTCCGGTCGTAACGCCGCCCGAATCGAACGCTACCGCAATGAATCCCTCCGGAACGAACGCAACAAGCGCAAAAACTACCGCATAACCGACGATAAGAAGTATATTGAGCGGTATGCGGAAGATTATACGAAGCATGGCGATGACGAGGAAAAAGCCCACGCCGATACCGACCGCAAGCATAAGAATAAATTCGTTGATCTCGGACGATACGAGCGACGCGAGAATCTGCAGATCAGGCTCGGCGAGAGTGATGACCATGCCGAGAATGAAACTTATGAGCGAAATAAGCCATATCTTGCGCGTACCGGTCAGGCGAGATCCTATCTTGTTTCCGATCGGAAGCATAGCCATGTCCGCGCCGATGTTGAACAGACCCATGCCGACCACGAGAGCGGCAACGCCCATGATAAAGAGCAACACCGTGCTTACGGAAAGCGGCGTGAAAATAACGCTCACCGCCAAAACGATAAGCGCGATCGGAAGCACCGATTTCAAGCTCTCGAGTATCTTCTCTTTGATCGACGACATCATATAATTATTTATAACACAAACGCCGGTCGCAAGTCAATTTCAATTATAACATAATTATAAATCAGCCGTATTTTTTTGCGTTTTTTTGAAAAGATAATTCCCTTATTCGAAATCACCGGGCAGGGAAAGTTCGATATGCGCATGGACTGCTCCGAAAATTCCTATTGTCAGGAAAAATATGCAGATCGCCGCCTGCCTTTTCGATTGCGGCGCAAAGTTCGTCGAGCTTCGTCATCTGCTCGTTGTCAGAGTATTGCGGTCTGTCTACTCCCTGACGTTTGGCGAGGTTCTCCGCCGCTCGTATGCGATCTTTTCGGCTTACGTTGCGGCTTTTCATTACCTCGGTAAAGAACGCGAGCATTTCTTCACCTGTTGCTATACGCGTATTTTTTGTGTCCGCTCATAAGGCTTTTTATGTATTTTTGAATTTCAGGTTTTATTTTGTATTTTATAAGGTTTTCTGCCCCGATTGAGCACGCTGTTTTTGCCGAATATCCCGTTCTCCGCCCTTTTTGCGGTTTCCGTCGCATTGCCGGAAATGACGTATTCTTCACAAATTTTTTGCTGTTTTACGGATAGCACATTCAATCAACTTCTTTTGCACCCTTAGTGCAAGGCATGAAAAAAGCAAGGCAAAAAGGGTGTTTGTCATAGCGAATTTTTTCTGTGGCAAAAATAGTAACCCACTAATTTCGTAAACGAAGTATAGTGAGCTACTATTTTTAATTTGCGTTTCTTATTCGTCATTGCGAGGCATTTATGACTTTATTCGTTGTCATTGCGAAACTTAGTTTCTCATTCGTCATTGCGAGGCTGTTGCCGAAGCAATCCAGACTGTCTCCTATTCGTAATTGCGAGGTTTAGCTTCTCATTTGTCATTGCGAGGCTGTTGCCGAAGCAATCCAAACTGTCTCCTATTCGTAATTG
>CANDJX010000113.1 GCA_947385185.1 uncultured Clostridia bacterium | reverse complement strand
CGACCAAGCGGCGAAAGCCGCGCGCGGAGAAATCTTCTATAAATAAAGACCTAAATAAAACATAAAGATCTCTCCGCTTCGCATACGCTTCGGTCGAGATGACAAGAAAGGGACACTTACGCTTCAGTCGAGATGACAAGAAACAGACTTGATTTTACTTGATGATGACAAGAAATAAACTACTTGATTTTACATAACATAGCTTTAATAAATATGGAATAAAGACAGGTAATAAAGAATAGAAGTGACACAAGTGGTACGAAACCGCGAACATGGGCTTCTCATAAAGACAAGTCACAAAGGATAAACTCGTAGCGATACGGCAACAACGAAAAGTTTACATAACACGTGCGGACTTTACTCGCTTCCCTGCAGAGGGAAGTCGCCAAAGGGGGTTCGGGGACACATCGGAAGTGTCCCCGACGCCTTTTTGCCAAGCTTTTTCGGCGCACGAAAAAGCGTAAAATACACGAGCTTACAGCTCGACATTGCGTCATATCCCACGCGGGGGTTTACACCATAAAATAAAAACAAATTTAATAAAATCAAAAGAAATAATTTTCTTTTCAAATAAAACCTTATTTTAATTCTTCCGCAAGCGCTTTTATCGCCGACTTGTCCCCGTCCTTCATCGCCGCGTGCAACGTAACGTTATTTTCCGCGAACTTAAGCTCCTTGCAACCTTCGAGCATACCGCGCATGACTTTCTGCGCCATGGGCGCCCACGTTCCGTTCTCTATAAACGCAACTGTACGGTTTTTATAACCCCGTTCGACGAGCGCGCTTATGAACGTGCGCATAAAAGGAAATATCTCGCCGTTGTAAGTCGTCGTTGCAAGCACGATTTTTCCGTATTTGAACGCGTCCTCTACGGCTTCGCTCATATCGCAACGCGCAAGATCGAACAGGGGGACTTTGACGCCCGTTTTCTCGAGCTCGGCTTTGAGAAGCATGACCGCTTCGGCGGTGTGTCCGTAGACGGAAGTATATGCGATCGTTACGCCCTCGGCCTCGGGCTTATAAGCCGACCAGGTATCGTACAGACCGACATAATAGCCGAGATTATCGGTCAGGATCTCGCCGTGCAGGGGACATATAGTCTTTATATCTAGCGCCGCCGCCTTTTTGAGCACGCTTTGCACCTGAACGCCGTACTTGCCCACTATGCCGAAATAGTACCGCCTTGCTTCGCAAGCCCAGTCCTCGTCCGTTCCTTTCGCGCCGAACTTGCCGAACGCGTCGGCGGAATAGAGCACGCCGGCGGACTCGTCGAAAGTGAACATGACTTCGGGCCAATGCACCATGGGCGCGAATACGAAACGGAGCTTATGCCCGCCGAGGTCGAGAGAATCTCCCTCTTTTACGACGACCTTGCGTCCTTCGAGGTCGAGCCCGTCGAAATATTCGCCGAGCATGGCGAACGTTTTGGTGTTGCCGACTATTTTGGCGTCCGGATATTTTTTCGCAAACGCTTCGATCCCCGCCGAATGGTCGGGCTCCATGTGCTGAACTATGAGATAGTCCGCCGCTTTGCCGTCGAGCGCGTCGGCGACGTTATCCAGCCACTTCTCGACGAACCGTCCGTCCACCGTGTCCATAACGGCGGTTTTTTCGCCGCGTATTACGTACGAATTGTACGCCATTCCGTTCGGGACGTCGTACATTCCTTCGAATAAATCGATTTCGCGGTCGTTCACTCCGACGTAAACGAAATTTTTTTCCGACATAATAAACTCCTGTAAAAAACATACCTTATTTTTTTCAATATTATAGCACATATGCGCATGACCCGCAAGCAATGAATGTCATATTTTTTTTCGAATATTTATTCATAATTGTTGATTATTATAAATCGATGTGATAAAATATAGAAGCACTTAAAGAAATTATAAAAAAAAGGTGGTACATAATCATGAAAAAATTATTTGCGGTTTTGTTGTCGGCGGCTATGCTCGTCGGTACAGTGTTCGCTTTCGCTGCTTGCGGCAACACGAATAACCTCAAAGTTGCGACAAACGCATACTTCCCGCCGTTCGAGTATCTTGACGGCAATTCTTTCACGGGCGTCGATATTGAGATTGCCAGCGGTATGGCTGAAGATCTCGGTTATGAAGGCATGACTGTCAATAATATGGAATTCGATGCCATTATTCCTTCGATTCAGAGTGGTTTGAGCGATATAGGTATGGCGGGAATTACTATTAACGAGAAACGAAAAGAAGCAGTGGATTTCACCGACGAATATTACGAGTCTGCGCAGGTCATTATCGTAAAGAGCGACGACACGACTTTCGACGATTGTACGAGCGGTGAAGATATCGAGAATAAACTAAAAACAATGCCGACCGGATATAAAATCGGAACGCAGAGAGGTACGACGGGGTATATGTATTCGGCGGGTAGCGAAGATTTCGGCTATGACGGTTTTTCGAATATTTCGACATTTCCATATACTACCGGAGCGCTTGCGGTGCATGATATCGTAAACGGCAGAGTAAACGCAGTTATCATCGATAAACAGCCCGCTATAATGATTGCGCAGAGCGTCAGCGGAGTAAAGGTTATTTCCGAATACGAGCTTACGAGCGAAGCATACGCTTTTTGCGTTCGGAAGGGCAATACCGAGCTTCTCGAAAAGGCAAACGCATATCTTAGGAAGATCAAAGAAAACGGCGAGCTTGACAGAATTATTTCTTCATTCTTTGACGGTACCGCTACGTTCAAACATGAGAACAAATAAGTAATATTATGTTCTCCTGGGAAAAATTTTGGGAATCGTTTGTAAGCGGCGGATATAAAACAATACTCAATGGCTTACGCGTCACGGCGTTGATAGCATTACTCGGCATGGCAATCGGGCTTGTGCTCGGTAGTTTGCTTGCCGTTTGTAAATTACTCCCGCCTAAGACAAAAATAGCTCGAATACTCGGTGGATTTTGCAACATATATGTTACGATTTTTCGCGGTACGCCGATGATGGTTCAATTAATGATGTTCCATTTTGCGATTATTCCATCATTGCATATATCGTTCGATCCGGTCGTTGAAGGCGGAATTGCTTTCGGAATCAACAGCGCGGCATATGTATGCGAGATCATGCGCGGCGGTATACAGTCGGTGGATAAAGGACAGATGGAAGCTGGGCGCGCGCTCGGGCTCGGCTACGGCAAAACCATGATAAAAATAGTGTTGCCGCAGGCGGTCAAAAACGTCGTTCCAACGCTCGGCAACGAGCTTATAATGCTCGTGAAAGATACGTCTGTTGTCGGTTATATAGCGATTATAGATTTGACTCAGGCATTCCAAATGGTAGCGTCGCTTTCATATTCATACTTCGTCGGGTATATTCTGCTTGCTATTATTTATCTTGTAATCGTGTTTATCATCACGTTAATTATCCGATTTATCGAAGGGAGGTTACGCGCAAGTGATAGACGTTAAAAACGTGTACAAGAACTTCGGTAAGCTGTCGGTGCTCAAAAGCGTATCCGTCAAGGTCGAAAAGGGCGAAAAGATCGCGCTTATCGGTCCGAGCGGCAGCGGCAAGTCCACGCTTCTTCGGTGCATGAATCTGCTCGAAGAACCGACGTACGGCGAGGTGTGGCTGGACGGCAAACTCATTACGCCGCCCGATCCGTACCTTCATCCCGAGATTATAGAAAAGTCTACTACGTTCCGGCGGCTCGTGAAACTTCGCAAGGAAGCGGGGACGTATATGTCCGACGAGCGGCTTGCGCGCGAAGTCGTGCGCGAGATAAAGGCGGGCGACTTGCTCGGGCGCTTCGAGGGCGGAGCATACTCGGGCGCGCTCAAAAAATACAGCGACGAAAATTCGATCGGAATAAACGTAGCGCGCCGCCGCATGGGCATGGTTTTCCAGAACGTTAACCTGTTTAATAACATGACGGTCATGAATAACCTCATATGCGCACCTGTGCAATTGAGATTGAAAAGCAAGGAAGACGCTATTGAAACCGCCGAAAGATTGCTTCGCCGCATAGGGCTTCTCGATAAAGCGGACGAATATCCGTCCAGACTGTCGGGCGGTCAGCGTCAGCGAATAGCCATAATCCGCTCGCTGTGCATGAACCCCGAATATATGCTTTTCGACGAGCCGACGAGCGCGCTCGATCCCGAAATGGTGGGAGAGGTGCTTCAGCTCATGAAAGAGCTTGCGGACGACGGCATGACCATGGTCATAGTCACGCACGAAATGGGGTTTGCCCGCGAGGTCGCGACCCGAGTGCTGTTCATGGACGACGGTCGCATAACCGAAGAAGGACCCCCGTCCGAGATATTCGGCGATCCGAAGAATCCTCGACTTAAGGAATTTTTATCCAAAGTATTGTAAAAAAGAAACCCTTACGGTGTGTTTCATGGTGATAAAAAGCAAGGACAATATCCTTGCTTTTATTCTTTTTCGTCGCTTTTTCCTTACCGTCATTGCGCGGAGCGAAGCGGCAAAGCAATCCTGAAAAGGACGGATAAAAGATAGTTTGGATTGCTTCGCATGCGCTCGCAATGACGAGTAAAGACAGACTGGATTGCTTCG
>CANDJX010000112.1 GCA_947385185.1 uncultured Clostridia bacterium | reverse complement strand
AGGAATATCGTAATAAGACTCGTTATGACGCCTACTATCGCGCCGAGGAGTCCGCCGAGATTGACTATCGCGCCGAGTTCCTTTTTCATGACGGACATAAACAGCCGTTCGAGTTCTTTCATGTCCATTTCGTCCACTTTTTTTTCGACTATGCCGGCGATGTCGAAGTCGGCTACGAATCCCGCGATCTTGTCGACTATATATTTTTCGTACACGTTTGCGGCAAATTCCGCGATTTTTTCTTCGGTCAGTCCGAGCGCGGCTTCCGTGTCCGACACTTTCCCGGCGAGCAGTTTGTCTATTTCGCCGGTCACTATCGGAAGGAGAGTGTCGTAGCCCTTTTCGTCTATATACGTTCCGAGTTTTTCGCCCACGCTTACCGCGAGTTTGCTCATGATTTTGTTTCCGCCGAACATTCCGAGCAGATTGCCCATTCCGCCTATGCCCGAAAGCGCCTCGCCGGCGTGCTCGGACAGCAGCGCGGGCAGGTCGACTTTTTTGACCGCGTCTACGGCTTTTTCGGTCACGAGCGCGCTTGCTTTGTCTCTGAGTTTATCCGCTCCGCCGTCCGAGAACGAATCGACGACTTCCCGCACGGTTGCTCCGCCATTGCCGCACACCGCTTCGGCGACGGTTTTCCCGACTTTCCGTTTGACTTCGTCGCTGCAGAACAGCGCGTTGATGTCGCCGGGCGTGAGAAGCTGCGTTCCGACGGCTTTACCGAGCGCGCGACCGAGAGCCGCTTTCCGTTTCGGAATTATACCGGGCGTGAACGGAACGCGGAATTTTCCGATATGCTTCGCCGAGTACGGGCGGAACAGCATTTTGACGGCGAGCCAGTTCGTGAAAAAACCGATCAGCGCGCCGACGAGCGGTCCGCTCACGATTTTGATTGTAAGTATAAGCCAATCGGGCATAAGCGTATTATCTCCGTATCTTTGGTTTTTATCCGATTATACCCGTTCCGCGCGAAAATGTCAAGAGGCTTTCGCGTCGATAATGTACCGCCCGATCCCTCCGGACGGCAAAAACGACATAAAATAGAGCATATATCTCTTAAAATCGGCGTAAAAGTATTGCAAAATCTTCTTGACCGTGTTATAATTATCTTAATTATGCCTCACCTAAGTGATTTGATAAGTACGGGCGCCGAAACGGGCGCCGCGGGGTCGAGCGGAATAGGCACGTATCTGCTTCTTATTCCGATACTCCTTCTTTTAATGCTGTCCGCTTTCTTTTCTGCGAGCGAAACGGCATATTCTTCGGCAAGCAAGATACGCTTGCGTACCATGCACGCCGACGGCGATAAGAAAGCGGGGAAGGCTTTGAAACTTCTGGATCGTTACGACGATCTGCTTTCCACCGTTCTCATCGGCAACAATATCGTAAATATCGTAATGACTACGCTCGTTACCGTCATGTTCATGCAACTCATAACCGGCAACGAAGCGCTTGCGAACGTAATATCCACCATAGTGATGACTGTCACCGTACTCATATTCGGCGAGGTCACGCCTAAAACGATCGCGCGGCATTATCCCGAGGGAGCCGCGAAGGTCTTTTATCCTTTTATTAAAGTATGCTATTACATTCTTTTCCCGGTCAATCTGATTTTCAAAGGCTGGAAGAAGATGCTTATCAAACTTTTTAAGCTCGGAAACTCGAAGGGCATCACCGAAGAAGAACTCGTAACTATCGTGGAAACGGCGGAGAGCGAAGGCGAGCTCGACGCGCACGAAAGCACGCTTATAAAGAACGCGATCGAATTCGACGATCTCGAGATCCGCGACATAATGGTTCCCCGCGTGCGCGTGGAAGTCATCGAGGACACAGAAGACCCCGACGTCGTTGCGGATATTTTCCGCGAAAGCGGCTTTACTCGTTTGCCCGTGTATCACGACACCGTCGATTCGATAATCGGCGTATTGAACGAAAAAGATTTCAACAAAGTATATTATACGACGGAAAGCAAGGATTACAGACAGGCGGTACAACCGACCGTCACCGTCGCGCCGTCCATGAAAATTTCGCTCGTGCTCAGGATGTTGCAACGCGCCAAAATGCATATGGCGGTCGTCGTGGACGAATTCGGCGGTACAGCGGGCATTGTGACCCTCGAGGATATTCTCGAGGAGCTTGTCGGAGAGATCTGGGACGAACACGACGAGGTCGAGGAAGAGTATAAACAGGTGTCCGGCGACGAATATATCGTTTCCGGTTACGCGAACCTTGCCGATGTTCTCGAACGTCTCGGCGTCGACACCAAGGACGAATTCGATTCGACTACGGTTGGAGGCTGGGTGATAGAAGAACTCGGCACGATCCCCGCGCCCGGCAGCGAATTTGCTTTCGAAAATCTGATCGTAACGGTTGTCAGCGCGAATGTCAAACGCGTACTCGAAGTAAAATTCAAAGTACTTCCCAAAGAGTCGCAGGAAGAGGAAGGTAATTAAATCGGGTTTTGGAACTTTCTCGCATAAATTTATATCCCGCGGTGAGCGGCGCGGAAGGCGCGTATTTCCGCGGCGGAAAACTTTCGGACGGCGTGCTTACGTTGTCGGCAGGTGAAACCGCCGATTTTGCTACGTATTTTTCTGCGTTCGACGCTCAGTTATTTCTCGAAAAAACGACGGTGCGTAGCGTTACGCTCCGTCTTTTCTTCGACGGACACGCAAGAGTGACGGTGACGAGGTATATCCGGTCGGATAAAAAACCGAAGCTCGGCGAAAAAGAGTATCTGAAGTACGACGTTTCCGTGGACGACGGCGAGAACGGCTATCGCACGCGGATCGAAACTTACGGCGGCGGCATGATCGCGTTTTCCGTTACCGCCGTAAGCGATATTGAGTTTTACGGCGGAGAGTGGTCGTGCGACGGTTCGTGCGCAACGTGCGATCCGAGAGTGGGAGTAGTCGTTCCCGTTTCCGAGTATAACGACGTCGTGAAGGAAAACGCCGTGCATTACGCGCGGCTTTGCAGCGAAGTCTACGGAATGGACGTGTATATTTCGGATATTTCGGGCTCGCTCGATCCCGGGAATTTTCCGGGGCTTAAAGTTCTGCCATGCAAAGACGCGGGCGAAGTCGGCGGAGTAGTCAGAGGACTTATCGAATGCGTAGACGACGATAAGACGCATTTTCTTATTATGAACGGGTCTTATCCGTTCGACGCGAACGTAATTCGCCGTTTGGTCGGATTTCTATCCGTAACGACGCCCGAGTTTGCGGGATGTGCCGTCGGCGGCGCGCTGTTGTCCGACAAAATTCCGACCGAAGTTTTCGAGTGCGGCGCGCGCATGGATAAACTGCGCATAAAAAACCCGAAAAAAGGCGTCGACCTTACGCGCGTCGGAGGACTGCTCTGGTGCGGATCCGAAGCCGACGTGAATTTTTCCGCATGGCATTTCTACTCTGCGCCCGTGCCCATACTCAAAAGCGAAGGTTATCCGTTGCCGCTTTACTGCGGCGGCGCGCCCGAATTCGGCGCGCGTCTGACCGCACAAACGCCGTTGCTGTTTCCGCTCGGCATGGGCGTATGGCGAAACGGCGTTAAAGAAAAGGAGAAGTGGAGATCGTATTACGATTTCCGGAACACGTTGATCGCCCACGCCGTACACGGACAGGTTACGGGCTTCCGCGCCCGAGGCAAACTCCGCAGAAAATTTTTCAGATATATTCTCCATGCAAAAACAAGATTGAATTACGTATTCGACGCCGCCGACGATTATCTGCGCGGTCCGGCGTACATTGCGTCGCTGCCGGCAGGGCAGGCTCATGAACGCGTCGTTTCGTCGCCTCGGAAAAAACGCGGCGTCGTGCGTTCGATATTCAAGTATCTCGCGCTTACGTTCCGTTTCAGACACATTAAAAAACTCAACAGACAATATGTCGCCGATATGAAAAATCTTACCGACGAACCGGATTGGCGGATACGTGTCGGGGCGGTGAATTACGAGGAGTTGCGCGGCTTATAAGCTACGCATCTCATCGTCACGCTTACGTTTTTGCTCGGTCATGTACGTTTGTGTACAATCCCTTCGCAAAATCCGCGCGTTCCTCGACCTGCTTGCTTCTAAGCCGCGCAAATTTTGCGCGGCTTATAGCCGTCGAAATACGGCGTTACGCTACGGACGAGCGCTCGGTTACGTACGTATATGTACACGCCCTCGCGCCCGCCTTGCGTGCCTTGTCTTTCTCGGCTCTAAGCCGCGCAAATTGCTCATCATAGCTTGCAAAAATTTTTATCTTCTTTCCATATCATTTCGACCAAGCGTGTAATCGTACCATCCATGTCATTTCGACCAAGCGGCGAAAGCCGCGCGCGGAGAAATCTTCTATAAATAAAGACCTAATAAAAGATAAAGATCTCTCCGCTCCGCACCTTACGGTGCTTCGGTCGAGATGACAAGAAAGGGACATTTACGCTCCGGTCGAAATGACACATAAGGAGCTTATGTCGAAATGACAGCGAGCCGCGCCACACATGGACAATCTCCTCAGTCACCTGTCGGTGACAGCCTTGCCCAATCCTCGAGCACAGCTCTCGTCACGCTTTGGCT
>CANDJX010000111.1 GCA_947385185.1 uncultured Clostridia bacterium | reverse complement strand
GAGATTCCTGTAAGTGACTGGAGTTCAGACGTGTGCTCTTCCGATCTGTATCGATTCGCTCAAAGTCGTATATTCCGAAGAAGAACCGGTTTCGTCTGCGCGCATTCCCGCAAGCATATCGTTCGTTCCCGCGGCGGCGGGTCTTGCGATCGCGTCCGAAGTCGTGCGCGATCTGATAAAATAAAAGGTTTACTTATCTTTTTTATGTTAATATAGTTTATGGAAATTTAATACAATAAATTTATCATAAGGATATTGAACATAATGTAACAAAATTGTAAAACTAAATTGGGATTATTTATAGCATAGCTATGCAAAGCAAAACGATTATCAAAAAGGGGAGTTTGCCGCAGTAATGAACACCTGTGAAAAAATGCCTGCAAAGCGCATACTTGCGCTTGGAAAACAAATATTCGTATCGCGCCCCATACGACTGGCAATATCTATGCTGTTGCTTATAATCGTAACGGTTTTATACGGCGTTGAATTTGTGGCGTTTTGCACTAACCGATTCGAAACCGAATTAAACTTGTTGTATGAAAAAGGTTGGAAAATTATAGGTATTGAAGGGCATAGTTATGTTTTTTATCCGGGCGGCGGAAATTTTATTCATTATGGAGGATGGAGAGGCGATTCCGATAAAATAGACGAAATAATAAAAGAATATAATTCGGGGAACGAGATGAGATGGTATGACTATTTCGATCCGTCCGAAGAGGGCAGAGAATGGCCTTTGGACTATCTCGTTGACGCGGTCGGCTTTGAAGAAGATAATATTTTTTATTATAATTGGACATTGGATGGTATGCCGATAGGCTTAACACAAATAAACCCGGATACAGGTTTAGATGATTTAGATTTAAGACCGGACGACAGATTTTTGAACAGCGAGCTTTGCAGATTGCCGCAGACTTTTGACGAGATCGCTATCACCGATCTATATGCGAGTTTATTTATGCGGTACGGGTATAAGGAAAGTGACGGTACTGATGTCGAAGTGCGAACGCCCGATGATTTAATCGGGAAGCAAATCGGCGAGCTTACTATATGCGGGGTATATTCGACAGATATGGACAGAGCGTATTTCGAGCAGTATTCGGATCTAACTATAGACGAATTGTATGAAAAGGACAGATATAATGCAACTATTATCGACCATGCCCGTGTATATAACAGATCTATAATCAACTTCATGTTTATTAAGGAAGGAGATAGGAGCGACTCAAAATATTTGCGCCTCGTCCATGACGGGCGGTATAATATGATAAAGCTGAGTGGAGACAAAAATAAAGATCTGAAATTCTTTGCGGACTTGGATGGGGTGAGTACGTCTACCGTAATAATTAAATCTCCGTTTTACGGATTTTTTGATCCCTTATACTTTTTTCACGACGACTATCACGTTCAGGTGCCTTACCTGATCGGCTCGGGCGTAATTGCGCTTATAGCGTTCTTCTTCATAAGAAATCTGTTCAAAAAAAGTTTTGACAGTCTCGACGGTTTGTGTCCGCCCGGTATGCAAGGAAAAGACAGACTGTTCGTGTGTTTTACCTCGCTTGGAATGTTTGTCGGCATAAGTTTTATAATATCGTTACTTGCCGTAATCGCGATATGCGGAATACTCAACGCAATATTTATGATACCGCTGTTCGCCATAACTTTTGCGTCGGTAGCGTTGATGTTCGCGGTCTGCGCGGGAATAACCGCACTGTCGACTGTTTTTACCGTAATAGGACAGGTGAGAAGAAAGCAACCGGAACAGCCGAAAAGTGCGAGCGGCAATAACGATAATATCGGATAAAATAGATTAAACGGTTTTATTTCATAACAGCCTGCGGAGTTTTTCCGCAGGCTGTTATGCCGTTTACTTATCGTTTTGAAATTATTACGCCGCGATTATTCGGTTTGTTTCGCGGCGGGCGGCGCGTATTTTTTTACCGACAGCGCGCGCATGGCGTTGAATATCGCGACGAGGCAGACTCCGACATCTCCTATGATCGCAATCCAGAGAGGGAAGTCTGCAATCACGATCGCAAGTATCATAATCGCGAGCTTGATGAGAAGCGAACCGATAATATTTTGCATCGCGATCGAAACCACGCGCCCCGCATGCCGTTTCGCCGCGATCACCGAACGGAGATCGTCTTTCATTATTACGACGTCGCTTGCCTCTATGGCGGCGTCGCTTCCGAGTCCGCCCATTGCGCAACCTATATCCGCCGTCGCGAGCGTGGGCGCGTCGTTAATCCCGTCGCCGCAGAATACGACCCTTTCTCCCGCCGCCTGCAGATTTTTTACGATCGCGACTTTTTCTTCGGGCAGGAGTTCGGCGAAGTACTCGTCGATTCCGACCGATTTCGCCACCGCCGCGGCGACTTCTTCGCGGTCGCCGGTCAGCATAACCGTTTTGATCCCGAGCCGTCTGCATTCTTCGATAGCCGTCCTGCTCGTTTGCTTTATCGTGTCGGCAACGACGATCACGCCCGCGAACTGCCCGTCTATTCCGACGTAAAGCGTAGTATACGGGGTAGAGTACTCGACATATTCGACATTTTCGCACTCGAGAAGCTCTTTTTTTCCGATCACGACGCGTTTTCCGCACACCGTCGCAATAATGCCCATTCCCGCAATGTCCTCGGCGTTCTCGCACTCGAGTCCGTCGGTTTCGCGGTATGCCGCCACCGATTTTGCAATCGGGTGATTAAACATACTTTCCGCCGCCGCGGCAAGTCTTGTATCGAGCTCGCCGAGCGTGCATTCCACGACCGAAAATTTACCTTCTGTAATAGTGCCCGTTTTGTCGAACGCAATGACGGTCGCGCGCCGAAAGGGCGAGAATGCGTCCGCGCCTTTGACGAGCGCGCCGAGCTTAGCCGCGCCGCCTATTCCGCCGAAGAAAGTAAGAGGCACGCTTATAACGAGCGCGCAGGGGCAGGACACGACGAGCAGCGACAGCGCGGTATATATCCACTGTCCCCAGACGTTTCCGCCGCCCGACAGCATAACGGCGAGCGGGGGAACGATCGCGACGATAAGCGCGGCAAGGCACACGAGCGGGGTATAGACCTTTGCGAACTTTGTAATAAAAGTTTCCTGCGCCGCTTTTTTATCGCTCGCTTCCTCGACGAGTCTGAGCATTTTACTCGCCGTCGATTCGCCGAACTCTTTGGTCGTGCGCACTTTAAGCAGTCCGTCCGTCGAGATAGAGCCGGATTGAACTTCGCATCCGACGGTCGCCGCGCGCGGTTCGCTTTCGCCCGTGATCGCCGAAGCGTCGATATATCCCGAGCCTGATTCGATAACCCCGTCTATGGCGATCCGTTCGCCCGGGCGCACGACGATTATTTCGCCGATCTCCACTTCGTCGGGAAAAACTTCTTCCTCGCCGCCGTTTCTTTCGACCATCGCAGAATCGGGACGCATGGAAAGCAGCTGTTTTATGCCTTTGCGCGATTTACCGACCGCCATGGACTGGAACAGCTCGCCGATCTGATACAACAGCATGACGAGCACGCCGTCCATCATCGCTTCGCCTCCGCCCGGAGCGCACAGTTCGGTCTTAAAATCCGAAAAAACCAGATTGATCACGAACGCGCCGACCGACGCGACGAGCATAAGAAAGTTCTCGTCGAATATCACTCCGCGCCGTATATTCCGCGCCGCTTTGACTATGACCGTCCGCGCGGCGGCGAACCAGGCGAGGGCGTATAGCGGTAAATAAACCGCAAACAGCCCGCCTATTTTGTCGAACAGCACGGCGGGGACGAACAGCGCGGCGCACAGCGCGATCGATATTATACGGCTTTTCTTTTTCATCTCAGTTCCGCCATTACGGCGTCGGGCTCGAGTATCTTCGTAACGCGTCGCACTTCTTTCATTACCGCGTCGAAATGCTCGTCGGGCGCGGTGATCTTAAGCCGCTCCGTCGCAAACGACAGCCGCGCCTGCGTCTGCGGGATCTTGTTCAGAGTGTCCTCGAGCCTTTTCGCGCAGTTCGCGCAGTCTATGCCTTCTATCGAATACGTTTTCGTCATATTATAAGACCGTCCTTGGAAAATATTGCATATAACAATTAAACAATCATTTAATCGTAATTTCATTATATTACCTTATTCCGAGTTTTGTCAAGCGTTTTCGCACAAAAAAGTATGAATTTTCGGCGGTACGCCGTGCATATACATTAAGCGAAGCCAATACAAGGAGAATGCAATGAAAAAGACAGTATGTATTATAGTCGTCGCCGCGCTGATTGCAACCGCGCTGTGCATGACGGCGTGCACGCCGGGCGAGGACGAAGCCAAACTTACGACTTATACCATAGCTGCGACGCTGAATACCGGTGACATGACGGTATCCGCGACCGAAGCGGTCGATTACGTCAATAACTGCGACGGCGAGCTCGACAGCGTATATTTTCATTTATACCCGTCCGCGTTCCGCGAAGGGGCGCGATACGTTTGCGTGGGCGAGAACGAGAAGTCGGACGCGTTTCCCGCGGGCGTCGATTACGGCGGCATAACGATCACGTCCGTGACGGTAAACGGCGGGGAATGCGCCTGGGAAGTAG